>DAHXLZ010000004.1 GCA_027365715.1 Methanomassiliicoccales archaeon
GCCAAAAGCGTCAGGGCTCTTCAGCCTTCGAGTACCGTCTTGAGCTTCTGGTATTCCTCCGCGGTTATTTCTCCCCTGACCAGCCTCATCTTGAGCTCGGAAAGAGGGTCCTGTTTCTGCGCGCCCCCGTCTATGACGACATGCCGTGCCTGCTCCGCAGCCCCGGCTATTTTCTGGTTGACTGCCTGGACGACCTGCAGGGTTGTCTGCCTCAGCTTTTTCCAGAACGTCCATATCTCGTTGACACCCAGCCCCGTTATAATGACCCTGTCCTCGACGAGGCCCTGCTGAAACTCGATCGAGCTGATCTTGTCCCATGTGAACTGTCTGCTTTCGAACGATATGAGTCCCGTCGAGAGAAGGAACAGCCTCTGATTCGTAACGACAAGCCATGGATGTCCTATCTGGTCTCCCCTGGTTGTCTGCATGCCGCGCATGCCGCCCACCGCCATGCTCCCTTCGACATGCGATCCTCCGATGCCCCTCAGTGCCACTTCGATATTCTCGCCAGGCAGAAGCATGGGCCGAAACTTCTCCATGACTTTCTGCGGCAATTCTGTGAATTTCGAGTCCGGCTCATCAGATCCGCTGTTGCTCCCGAATAACGGCATGTTGTTTCACTTCCTGAATACTCTTCACTGTCATTGGCCACGTGATTAATGTAATGTTCTATCCATTAGGTCCTATTTTCCGCAGTCTTGGAAAGTTATATCTTTGAATTTACCGTCTCGTCGCAAGAAGGCATACACGCTATAGCAGTGGGACGATGTCAGTATCCCGCATTCTTGTCGCAGCCGGAGGACTCAAGCTCGTTTCCCGTCCGATGCATGACGACATCCATTGAGTGAAATAATTGCTGTACTCGACATCACATGGCGTCAGTATATGGTCAGGTCTTAACCGCAGAAACCCACCTTTTCATGTGCCCCTGTCCCCGTCGTTCCTCACTATGGGAACACGGGGACTGGGCCTGATGAGCTTCCGTGCCTCTGCCATCTCCCTGCCGGTGACTGAACACATCTCACCGGCGAAGTCCATCTCAGAGAGTGCTGCAGCATAATGCGTGTTCCACATGTTCGAGAACACCGCTGTTGCGTCTTTCTTTATCGCCTCGCCCATGTCTCTGGTTATTGCCGCAGGGAGGCCGGCAGTGTCCCTCAGCCATTCGAGTAACGGCCTTATGTAATCCTCTTTCCCGGTTGGCACCGACCCTGCGTTTATCGTCATTCCGGTCCTCCCCTCCTTCGCCGTGAACACAATCTCGCCGTCTGCCCCGCATGTGCCGTCGACATGCCCTTCGCATTCAGAAGGAGCCTGATACTTCCCTCTGGCAGCTGAATGCCCACCTGAGCATGCCCACTGCAATCATCACACCGTAATCGAAGTTGCATCCGCGTGGAACGATTGCGTCGAGCACATGCCTGTTGCTGTATGAGTGCCCGGGCCACACCTTCGGCGTGAAGACAATCTCGCTGCTGCCTGAGAGCGTGATCACTTTTCTTCTGTACGTCTTCTCCGCGACGGGCTCTTTGCCGCACCTTTCACATCTTTCTGCCTTCCTGACTTCCGTGCGTGGTAGAGGGAGAGCGTAATACTGTTTTTTTTAAAACTGTAGCGTATGCCCACAGCCTCCAGATTAGTACGTCTTCACACTCCCGTCTTTGTTCTTCCTGACGAACTTCCGGACATAGGACATCAAATTGTGATGTGTATCACAACCACATATCACTACGTTTTCGATCGGAAACTGCACTGAAAAGAGTCTTGAGAAATCAATAATGGAACGTGAATGATGTGACTCCTTCAATTACAGGCAAACACTGACATAAAACAAGTCATCGAATCCAACCATATGCTGACGCCATGTTCCCAAGGACATTCACCGCGAAGCAGATTTATAAGCAAGAATATCTCTCTGTTAAATTTGCAATACCACGGATGACTGCGCTGGCATCAGGGTAGCAGTCACAGGGAGGGCATTTCGAATGAGCACGATTCCAGAGGATCTGTATTACACGAAGACGCATGAATGGGTGAGAAAGGAAAAAGAAGGCTACAGGATGGGCATCACGGACCACGCGCAGTCGGAACTCACCGATGTTGTTTATGTTGAATTCGAGAAGACAGGCAAGGCTGTGAAGACCGGTGATGTTGTTGCAAGCGTCGAGTCCGTAAAAACAGTCTCGGAGATATATGCGCCTGTTGATGGAACCATAATTTCTGTTAACGAAGCTGTTGCGAAGAAGCCTGAGCGCATAAACCAGGATCCGTATGGAGATGGCTGGTTTGTTATTCTCAAACCGTCATCCGGTGGTGAGAGCCTTCTCTCAGCGCAGGAGTACAGGAAGGCAATAGGTGAATAGGAATGGCTGCGCAGTTAATCACAGGCCTTAAACAAGGGGAAGGCGCAAGATATGCGCTGATATGCGGCGACCCTTACAGAGTGCCCAGGATCGCGTCAGAACTCACTTCCGCCAGGAAGGTGAGGCAGGTCAGGGAATTCAATATGATGGCGGGCAAGCTCCTGGGAGAAAGGGTTCTCGTTGCTTCCACGGGTATTGGCGGACCCTCAACCGCGATACTCATGGAGGAGTTTGCCAATACAGGCACAGATACTTTCCTCAGAGTAGGAACATCCGGAGGCATTGCGGATGGGCTCAGGAAGGGTGATTTCGTTATCACAACCGCAGCATACAGAAAGGACGGAACGAGCAGAAGCTATGTTCCGGACACCTTTCCGGCGGCTGCGGATCATGATGTGGTTTCTGCACTGATACATGAAGCGGAAGAGCGCAAATGCTCTTTCCAGAAAGGCGTAACGCTTTCTGTGGACGGCTTCTATTCGGAAAACAGAATACTGGATAACGAGAAGGTGATGCCGATGTCCCACGGCGGCTTCCTGCTTTCGGGTAATGCTGGAAACATTGATGATGCCAGGAAAATGGGAGTGAAGAACATAGAGATGGAGATGGGTACGGTGCTTACCCTCACAACGTTGTGGAACATCAGGGGTGGAGGCATCTGCCTCGTCTCGGATGTTGCACCATGGCACGAAACAGAGGATATCTTGGATCCGGAGTCTGGAATGGAGAAATGCATAGAGATTGCCGTGGGTGCACTGGGCAGAATCATCGAAGATGACAGAAAGAACAGTGACGCAGACTCAAAACGCTGATCTCGGATTGTTGTAAAACCATTGCATCTGCGGAGGCTCGATGTTATGCTGCCAGAGAAGAGCTATCAGCTCGCCCAGATGGTAAAGCTGTTCTGTGAAGGTCTGCAGCAGACACTCCTCCACTGAAAGGTTGAAAACTGCACCTTTGCTTGTTCTCAGACTCACTATTTTCATCAGCCCCGCTTTGTCAGCAGTGGAGAGGAAGGATGTTGTTTTAGCCTCGACCTCATCGAGATGGCTGACAACAGAAGAAAAATCGTGATACTCCTCAGAACTCTTCCTGACATAGCTGTCCTGTTTCCCCTGTATAACAAAATTGACTATCAAGTCTTCGTTGTCTATCATGTGCAGCATTATGTTTTTCATGCTGTAGAAGCTTGCTTCCATGTTTTTCTCCACCGTTTCGCGTGGCAGTGAAGAGAGGCTGTCAGCGAATCTCCTCCTGACTCTGCTGCAATAGCTGATGAGTTCGCGTATGTCAGTCATGGCAGATAATGCACACAGATGTTTAATGGTGTTGCCAGAAGCATTATCACCTGTATCGGATGATGGTTTCCGTTCGTAGTGTGCCGAGTCCGGGCAGGTCGACTGCCTCATGGGCGGGGTCATTGCGGTTTCAGGGCCTGTCGCGGTGGCCGTCGAAGGCTCCGCTGTCACCGGGCTCGCTGTTCCCTCGTCGGCAGGGACTGACGCATACGGGGGCAACACGGCACCCCATTGTAACACTACTTCCGGACTTTAATTTTACCAATCGCTGAACCTCCTCAGCATGAACTCCGCCTCATATTTAGCTCTCGTGCTGTCCCGCCTGTATTTCTCCAACTTTCTACGTTCCATCATCAGTTCCCGGGTGGCCACTTCGAGAACGACCGCTCTCGCCACCTGACGGAGCGAGGGCAGTCTGTCGCCGCTGTTCTGTGCTTCCGCCCTCAGCAGAGACAGGAAGGCGAATGCGAGCATAACCATCGATATGTGGTGGTGCCACCCCTTCCACGACCTTCCCTCGAAGCTGTCGAGGCCGAGCAGCTGTTTTGCATC
>DAHXLZ010000007.1 GCA_027365715.1 Methanomassiliicoccales archaeon
GGAAGTCAGGCACTCTTTCTTCTATCTGCGATATCTTTCTTACTCTAATGCCTGAATATAAACCGTAAGGACCCATGAACGCCGCAAGCGCCAGCACCAGCCAGTCAAGGAAACCCATGCCGCCATAATTGACGCTGTTGATGACAGTCATTACTCCCAGCAGCATGAGCAGCAGCATTGCTGCAACTGAGCCTGCCATGATCTGCTTTCCGAGATCCTTCTTCACATTCAGCAGAGGTTTCAGATCCACGTGGGATGTGAGACTTGCATTAACACTCATTGTGCAGCCTCCTTTCCCATGTTCCATACGAAGAAAATGAATCCGGCCTGGGATGCGGGTATCATAAGGAGCACGACCACATAAAGAAGCAGCACAGTGAGCGAGAGAGGTTGTCCAAAGAGTACGGCAGCAGGCTGAGAGCTGCCGCCACCGTTAACAATTGCCATGATGGCCATGATCACAACAAGGAACAATGGAAATGCCACAACCACAGTGACGAACGTTTCCGCAAACAGGCCCAGTGTCTCCATATCCCTCTTCGTATTGAGCTTATCTTCCTTTTCGAACTGTTCAGCCTTTGCAAGGAAATATGGTTTCAGATGCCCTCCAGATGTCGCAGTTGTGACCACACCCTGGAGAAAATCCTGGAATTTATTCGATGGCGTTCTGGACGCTGCGTTTCTTATCGCTGTAAGTATGTCAATTCCGAGAAGAGCAGTGTCCCTTGTAATCCACTCTGCTTCTTTCTGTATTTCACCGTAAATCGGCTGTTTTGCAAGTTCGCTGAATATCACATCTATGTTCACGTCCGCCGAAGCCAGGGCGGAAATAAAGCTCATTGCACTTCCAATGTGCCTGTTTATATTTCTTCCCCTGGTATTTGCTCTCGAGGAAGGTGCTGACTGGAGCACGAAATATGTCGCCAGTGGGGGCAGGGCAGCAAACATCAGAATCGCCGAAAGCCGAAGTGCAGCACTCTGATGCAGCAGCGAGAGTATTATGCCGCCGAAGACGACACCAACGAGCAAACCTGCTGCAAAAACAAGCACAGACGTCATCCATACAAATGCAGCATACTCTTCCGGTCTTATCTTCATGTGCGCTTTCACAAGGTTGTCTTCAAGCATCGGGTTTGGCTTGAGTCCTGCCTCCACAAACCTGTGCATTGTCCTCCAGCAGAACTGCTGATATGATGAGAGTTTGACATAATCCGGCACAGTGCCGGCCGGCAGTCTGACAGGGTGCGGACCCTCGATAACACGCTTTGATTTGACTGTCTTGGTCCCGAGAAAGCTGCTCTTCACGCTTTCGAACCTGCTGAAGAGATTAGACTCGTCCTGCTGACCCCCTTCACCAGACAACTGTTGCATCCTCCTCTTTGGAAGTTTTCCCAAGAAACGCGTGAACTTCCTTCATCGTTCCTTGCTGATCCCTGTAGTACTTGTTGATGAGAGACCATATTTCCATGTGATTGTTCATGTCTCTCTTCACCAGGTATCTGATTATGTCGATTCTCCTGCTGAATTCATTGCTGAGTTCCTCATGCGTCCAGTTCTTGAGGTCCATGAGCTTGTCAAACAGTGCGCTGTGTCCCTTAAAAGTGAATTGATCTCTGACCTGATCCCACTCGAAAACCACGTTGGTTATGATCTCGTTTGTTCCGGGCTCGAAGCCGATGAGTTCCACGACGGTCTTCACTCTCCTTGCATTCTCCTTTCCCACCCTGACCTGCTGCTGCACCACCACCGTCCTCAGCGCGGTAAGCAGTATCCTCGGTATGTTGATGGGTGGATTCTCCAGCCTGTTGATCATGAGTTTGACGCTATCTGCGTGCATCGTCGCGTATGTCGTATGTCCCGTAGCCATGGCCTGGAACATGGTATACGCCTCTTTGCCACGCACCTCTCCGACGATGATGTAGTTGGGTCTCTGCCTCAGGGCCGCACGGACAAGGTCAAACATGTCTATCTCTCCGGAAGCCTTTCCGTCAGCATTCCTCTCCCCCACGCCCGATCTGGTGCTTCCTGGAATCCAGTTCTCATGCGGAAGGTTGATCTCCCTTGTATCCTCCATTGTTACTATCTTCGCGCTGGGAGGAATGAAAAGTGATATCGCATTGAGTGTCGACGTCTTGCCGTTGCCTGTTCCACCCACAATCATGGCAGACTCTCCGGCTTCCACACTCATCCAGAAATACGCCATCATTTCCGGTGACGCAGTGCCGTATCTTATCATGTCTACGGGCGTGAACGGTTTCTCCTTGAATAGCCTGACTGT
>DAHXLZ010000039.1 GCA_027365715.1 Methanomassiliicoccales archaeon
GGAGGCGGCGATGCGCTCGCTGAGAAGAATGCTTCCGCATATTGATGTTGAATCAGAAGTCGTTCCGGCAGAGGTTCTCCGCACGTTGAGAGTTGCGATGGAAGACTTCACCACGGCATTCAGGGAAATGTCTCCATCAGGTCTGCGCGAGGTGCTTGTAGAGAAGCCAAATGTGTCATGGACTGATATCGGCGGCCTGGGCGAACTGAAGGATGAATTGCAGCAGGCAATAGAGTGGCCGCTCAAGTATGACGCGGCGTTCGAGAAGCTGGACGTCGTGCCGCCAAGGGGCATACTCCTGTATGGGCCTCCGGGCACCGGGAAGACACTGCTGGCAAAGGCTGTGGCGCACGAGAGTGAGGCCAATTTCATCAACGTCAAGGGGCCGGAGTTTCTGAGCAAGTGGGTCGGAGAAAGCGAGAAGGCAGTCAGGGAAACATTCCGGAAGGCGAGACTCGCTGCTCCGTGTGTCATATTCATTGATGAGATAGACGCGATCGTCCCCGTCCGGGGCAGCAACGCGGGTGATGCTCAGGTAACAGAAAGGGTGGTGAGCCAGCTGCTTACCGAACTCGACGGACTCGAGGAGCTGCACGGTGTGTCTGTGATTGCGGCCACAAACAGGGCCGACATAATAGACCCCGCGCTTCTCAGGCCCGGCAGGTTCGACAGAATTATTTACGTTCCGCCGCCTGATGCAGAATCAAGGAAGTCGATTATAGCAATACACACAAGGAAAAAGCCGCTTTCTGGCGATGTGAAGATCGAGAAGCTTGCCGAAATGATGAACAACTACACCGGCGCCGAAATAGCTTCCGTGTGTAACCAGGCGGCAATGATTGCGATGAAGTCCCACGTTTCAAAGAGCGGCGGCGCAATGGATGAGAAGGCGCTCTCGGGTATCAGGATTACACAGAAAGATTTCGAATCGGCGATGAGGAAGATAAGGCCGCTCTCGAATGAGGAGATGTCTCGTTACGAAGACATGAACAGGAAATTCAAATCCGAGGCCGTCTATCCGGAGCCATGAAGGGCAGGGCACCCGGAATTGTGATAATCGCAGGCATCTCCACCGGAACCGGGAAAACCACTGTTTCCATGGCACTGATGCGTCTTCTCGAAAGAAAGGGCATAGCCGTCGCTCCGTTCAAGGTCGGACCGGACTTCATAGATCCCCAGTTTCACGAGGCGGCAACAGGCAACCGCTCAATCAACCTCGACGGTTTTATGACATCGACAGAATACGTCAGAAAAAGCGTCGCGCGAGAGCGCGGCGAGGGACGCTTCTGCATAATCGAAGGCATGATGGGCCTTTTCGACGGCCTCAGTGCCAGACGGGATTTCGCAAGTACGGCGTGGGTATCAAAAGTGCTTGACGCACCGATAATACTCGTGCTCGACGTGTCACCGGCGATGAGGACAGCCGCAGCCGTTGCCTGGGGAGTGAGTGAATATGCCCGCAGGAGAGGCGTTCGGATTGCAGGAACCATATTGACAAGGACCGGCGGCAGGGGTCATTTTGAAGGATGCCGCAGAGCAATTGAGGCTGCCGGAATCAGGGTATTCGGGCACATTCCCGACTCTCCGGAATTCACAGTGAGGGAGAGGCATCTGGGTCTGGCGCTCCCTGAAAACATGAAGACAATTTCATCGCTTGCAGACTCCCTTGCCTCCGCTCTTGACGAGTCATTTGATATGAATGAATTTATTCGTTTGTTTTCCATACCCAAGGAAACCGTTCCCGCACTGGCTGAGCGAAAACACGAAGCCAAAGTGCGCATAGGGGTGGCTTCAGATTACGCCTTCACCTTCTACTACCACGACAACATCGAGCTGCTCAGGAGAGCAGGAGCAGACGTAGTGCCATTCTCACCGATAAACGACAGGTCTGTCAATATTTTTGACGGTCTGTATATGGGCGGCGGATATCCGGAACTGTATGCATCCTCCATTTCCAGTAACGTGCCTATGCTTTCGAGCCTGAAGAAGGCGGCCGAAGACGGAATGCCGATCTATGGCGAATGCGGCGGTTTCATGACTCTGTGCAAAGAGCTGGAGTCCGGCGGCGTCTCATATAGGATGGCTGGCGTGTTCGGCGCGTCTGTTGCACTCACCCGGTCTCCTGTAATAGGATACAGGAAAGTCAGAACCAGCATGGCAACAGCCCTTGGCGGAAAGGACACGCATGCGCGCGGACATGAATTTCATTATGCTAGGGTCACGGAAGACTCGTCCGAAGAAAGCGGGAGACCGTTCCTGGTGTGGAATACGAAGGGGCGCGACGCCGAAGCAACAGGCTCCGTCTCCGGAAACGCCGTCGGATCATTTCTTCATCTGCACTTCGGCTCCAGCAGTAGAATCGCCGGCAATATGGTCGGAGCCTGCATGAAATATTCACGAACTTGATTTTTATCCCGTTTGCGCCGACCGGGAGGACGCACAGTCAACTTTTTGTAATCGGTACCAATGGATTCTCCATGACCGATATGCCGGGAGTGCTGGATTTTGCGAACGGAGAATACGTATCTGAGAAAAGAACTCTGGTAATCTTTCATGCCACATGGTGTCCCTTCTGCAGACGTTTCCTGTCCGAACTCGAACACCTTCTTCCGGAAGGCGGGATCGAAATCGCCCTGGCTGATATTTCCGATCCGGGAAGCCCTTTATGGGATGCATTTTCAATCGATGTCGTTCCAACCGCAATACTCTTCGACAACCACAAACCTGTCAGCAGGCTTGACGGGGTTTCAGGCGTTGGTCTTCGCTCCCAGGAATTCAGAACGTTCGCCGAGAAGGCGATTGCTTAATGCGGCGCTGTCAAATTTCCCTTGATATTCCGAGATGGTTGGCAGTTTGAAATATCCGAATAGCATTGAGATGCATGTGTCTGCTGTAAAAGGTGGTCAGAAGCGCGGCTGTTCGAATCCACCCCTGACGGACGGGATAAGTTCTACGCTACGTACCCGTACAGCTACATGAACGGGCTGCCGCACATAGGCCACGCATTCACAGTGCTCAGAGTGGAATTTCAGTGCAG
>DAHXLZ010000045.1 GCA_027365715.1 Methanomassiliicoccales archaeon
AGCCGGCATAGACAGGGCGGGTAGGATAGTAATAACTAATGAAATCCGGAAGGCGTCCGGAATTGATGAAGGCGCGAAGATTCTTATCACAGTCTCTGGAGGCGGTCGCATAATACTCCAGAAATTGGATGTGAAATCAATAGCTGCGCGCCTTGAAAAAGGACTGGAAGGCAGAGACATCGATGGAATAGCCAGCCGTATCAGAAAGGACGTAAATGCACTTGTCAGAAAGTCCTATCCGGTCCTTTCTCCTTGATACCAACGTCTTCGCATCTGCTGTGAGGCATCCAGGCAGGGCAACAGTTACACTTCGTTTCCTATTGGAACTCGTACAGAATGACAACTTGCCACTTGTTGGAAATGAATTTTGGGTAGAGGAGATGGTGCGTTATGCAGAGGAATTTCATTCTGAAACAGCAGCCTTACTTGTTGAGGCACTGCTCAACAGAATGCATATGCTTCAGGTTGGAAACAACTTCGTTTCCATTTGCGCCAAATATATGCCGGCAAACGAACCGGCAGACACACTTCATGCGGCCACTTGCCTTCAGGAAAGTGCAATCCTCATCACCAATGACAAGCACTTCAATCAGATACGGGATGAGCACGCCATCGAGGTTTGGAGCATAACCAGGGCGATCAGGTCCGGTATTACTACGGCCAAAGCAGTCCATCATGCTAAAGACTGAAACTGCCTGCCTAGTGCGAATTGGCGCTGGTCATTGAAACGTGTTCTCTATGCATGTACCATTCAATCTCAGATTCGAACCTTGATGCGTATATACCGGCAGCCAAGTGTGTGAGCAGGGCTGTTATCGGATATTCAAAAGATCAGGATGCGATCAGGATGCATTCCAATGAGGATTTGATACTCTCAAATCTCATGCAAGGCAATGTACATTTATGTGCGTCAAGAAGTACTCGTGTCGTATATGGATATGGGCCCGAAGAGATTTGATTATTGTTTTAATCAGAACCAGATTTATTCATTGAGATAAATAATTATTTTATTGTAGCCCAGCAGGGCATGATCATTTGTCGCCGCGCTTGATAGCATGAGTCTTGCCGGAATATTGTTCCTCTATGGCCTGAATCTCTTTGGCGAAACATAAATGTGCGAGTATGCTCCGCAGGTGCTCGATGTCACTCTCGGAGCGTGAAATGCGGGAAAAAATATGGTCCAGCATGAAGGCAGCGTATTTGAGAATTGAAGAGTATGGTTTCCACTCTGACGCAAGTCTCTGCAATTCGCTGTTAAGTGTGGGTGTGATATCGTTCATTTCCGGCAGGGCATCCAGACTTGACAAGAAATCAGAATAGAGTGCCGAAGTGTATGCACTCGGCAAAAGTTCGTTATCCAGTGCCCTGATGCTATCCAACGTAGACTGCTCGCTTGCCGCCTTCCAAATTCCCTTGTGAGTATCAAAAAAATAACGCTGTTCGATAATCGGATTGATGAACTTCTTCTTCGCGTATACCGGATTGCCTCCGAGTTCTTCAAGTTCGCTGAATACTCGAGCAACCCTTCCAACAGATTTCCCGAAGGAGTCATTAATCTCTTGTATTTTGTTTGAACTGCACTTCTGAGCTATCCTGAATATATTCATGATCAGCGGGTCATTCTGTTTCAGAATTTCAAGAACCTCGCTATGTGTGCATAAGCTTCCGAGAAATGGATTAACAGTTAATGCCTCAGTTCTCTCATCTGAGCTGTAGCAAGATCTCCTGGAGCCTATCCATACAAGAAATTCCCAAGCGGCTCTCGAAGGGACCAATAAACGAGCTTTCCTCTTACCACTTTTTGATACTCGTGATTTCACTAATCCAATATTTTCAAGCCTGGACACATACGTCAATAGCTGGGGGTAGGTGATGGTTCCCATAATCTTCTGAACGTGGTAGATACTCGACGACGGTGAAAGTGATATGGCACCGAGAACAGACCACACCTGAGGGCCGACCTGAGATTCGAGCCAGAACATCTCGGTGAATCTCGAAGTATTTTTTTTTAACAGCCGGTCAAATGCCACTTCGAACGCTTTTGCTAATTTTTCCAGTTCGGTATCATTGATGTCGTTCATGTAATATGTATAAAACAAACTGATACTTAATATATGTAAGTTGACGCCACATTTCATTTACATCTAACTATTTCTCCTACTTACCTATATGAGGAGCTTACATATATTTCCTAAGTTATGCGTCACCTCATGAAAATAGAAAATCCGTATTCTGTCGTTATGGATTGGTCAAAGAGAGTGATGGAGATACAAGGGTCTTTTTATCTCCTTCTTCCGAAAGATTGGATAAAAGGACGAGGCCTCCATAAGGGCTCACAGATGAAATTAGAGCTCCTCGACGATGGGAACATCCTGCTTCGCGTTATGCTTGAGGGTCAGTCTGCACCGGGCAAGAGCGCGAGATTGTGATAGAAGGGCAGATTTGGAGTGGATGGGATGAACACTGTTCACATTAAGAACATAAAGCAATTTGCAGTCCGATATCCTGCTTCGAGGCTTGCCGAAATCCTCAGGAGCCTGCCCGACGAAGTGCCTGCAATACAGCTCCCGGGTCTGGTTGAAGTGTGGACATCGATTCTCGATTCGGAGGCCGAAAGAAAATGACCATAAATGCCCACCAGGGCGCCAACCCAGGTAAGCAACACCAGCAATATGGAATTATACCTTCAAACTATAAAAATCATTCTCAATCATCTACTTTTGACACTGTATGTGAAGGTTGCGGATGGTCAGAGCAATTCCATAATGGCAAAGAAGCAGGTGAGGCGGGATGGGCACATCATAAGACAGCTCATCACAACAAACATACCGAAAAGTCTGTGAATACTTGCGATGGTGCCACGACACACATTTTTTGCCATTTCATTCATAATAGGAGCGTTCAGGCTGCGAAGTCGAAGGGCAAGACAGCCAGGGATAGGTCTGCGGTTGAACAGGAGGCAGAGGAATGACAATCAAGAAGCCGACTGTGCTAGATCCGCGAAGCGTGGAGCGGAACGCGCGCTGCCCGAACTGCGGTATCGAATGGACGGTTCAGCCTGACCAGGACGTTGCAACCATGCGGCTTGTTTGCATAAAATGCCGCTCTGCGTTTACATTTGCCGAACTGCATGCGAGATGGGTTGAAAGCGAATCGACCAAAATCAAAGAAAAAGAAGAAAAATTCAACACAACTGAAATCACGGAGCAGGTCCTTTCAATTCAGAAGTTCGTCACATTCCGGGATAATGAGGAGATAAGATGGTACAGTGAAGGAGTTTATCTCGAAAATGGAGAAACACGAATCAAGGAGCTTGTGCATAGTATCTGTGAAGGAGCAGAATCAGGCAACCTATGCGGAGAGATCATTGGAAAGATTCAGCGCGCTACCTATGTTGACCGGAAGGCCTTTACGGAAAATGGAGCGCATAAGATAGTGGTTCGCAATGGGATACTCGATTTGGACAGTTATGAGCTGCAGTCGCATAATCCGAATTTCTATGCGCTTACGAGGTTTCCGTTGAAATTCGAACCGGGTGCAGCGTGTCCTCGAATCCTTAAGTTCCTAAATGGAGTAATGAGGCAGGAGGACTTACCCGTCTTCCAGGAATGGTTGGGGTACCACCTCTGGACTACGGGTTATCCGGCGCAGAAGGCAATGATGTTCGTGGGTGACGGGGGCAATGGAAAGTCCACTGTCATCTTTGTAATGGAATGCTTTGCTGGCAAGGAAAATAGAGCAGCGATAAGCCTCCACTCCCTTGAGGAAAATCGTTTCGCTCCAGCAGGCCTCTACGGCAAGGTCGCGAACCTTTATGCCGACTTGCCTGACCGCGATCTCAAGTATGTCGGTCAGTTCAAAATGGCCACAGGAGGAGATCCTATGCGTGCTGAACTCAAAAATGTTAACGCATTCTTCTTCACGAATACGGCCAAGCTTACATTTTCCTGCAACAAGGTTCCGAAAGTTCCAGAAGATTCAACGGGATTTTTCAGGCGGTGGATAATCATTGAATTCCCAAATTGTTTCGAAGGTTCTGCCAATGAGGATAAAGACTTGAAGGAAAAACTGGCAACCGATGAGGAGCTTTCCGGCCTGCTGAATTGGGCTATCGTAGGCCTCAAGCGTCTGAGGGACAGGGGATGGCACTTCTCGGATGGCAAGACAGTTGAGAAGGTCCGCGAAGACTACATAGTGAGGTCAGACCCCTTGAAGGCATTCGTGATGCACTGCGTTGACACGGAAGGACAAGAAGACAGTATCGTGGTGAAGCAGGATCTTTACCAATACTACAGAAAACACTGCTGGATACACAAGGTGACTCCACAGTCCTCAGATGCCTTTTTCAAGAAGATAAAATACGAGTTTCCGGGAGGAATTCTTCAGTATATGAGACCAAACAAAAACGGAATAAGAGATCCATCCGTTAAGGGCATAACTGTCCGTCCTCACGAAAGCTGGTGCAAGCCAGAATTTTTTGAAGATGTGGACCGAAAGTACCAAATAAGGTCTGACTCCCCTGACTCCTCTACCCGAAAAACTGACTCAGAGGACCCAAAAATGGGAGATAGTGTAGAAAAATTTGAAAAATGGGCAGGGCAGTCAGGGGAGTCAGGGGTTTTAGGGGACCTTCCACCACGGCCTCAGAAAGCCACAGTGATAATCCATGACATACTAAAATCTGCTAGAGGTGAGCATATAGAGCAATCTCCGGCAATGCTATCCTCAATCCTCAGAGGCTATGGTGTCGACCTGCCGCCCGACCAAGTAAGTTCGCTTTGTGACCGTTCGGTCGCAGAAGGGTACCTGGCAGCCAGAAACGGAAAATATGCATGGACAGGAGGAAAGATGGCATGAGAACCAATGCTGAAGACCGTCTTCCCCATGGCCTCCTGCCTTACACTGAAACTGAATACCGTTGTGGGGCCTGCGGCTTCGAGACGAAGGTACTGAACAATCCCGAACTCATCACAGACTGACTCGACATTCCATCAATAAACGGAGGCTTGAATAAATGCCTGAAACAAGAACAATCATCGATAGAGCGAAATTGATTGAAACAGAAAGTGAAATGGGAGCGTTGACGGGTATCGGGCCTTTCAAGAATTATCCCAAAACCGTCACCTGCCCATGCTGCGGCAAAACATACATGCCAAGTATCCGACAAAGGAAGCATCTCCGGAGTTTACAGTCTGGAGGGGGCAGCACATCAATGTTATTTGCAGCAACAAGTGGTGAAGTGGTGGAATGGGTCGCTCCGTCGGGGTGACAAGTAGATGACAGAACAAGCAGCCCTATATGTCCGTGTAAGCACGCAGGACCAGAACCTCGATGGTCAGGAACGGGAGCTGAAGGCATACGCATCCGCTCATTCATGGGATATCGCTCGCATCTACAAAGAAAAATCCTCAGCTGCAGGGAGGACGGCTCGAGAGCAATACGAGCAGCTCCTCCAGGACAGCGTGAAGCCCGGTCGGCCATGGAGGCACCTTCTTGTCTGGAGTATGGATCGGTTCTCCAGGGAAGAGCGCTTCACCAGGGCGATAGAAAATATCTGGCAACTCGAACAGCACGGCATTCACTTTCACTCACTGAAAGAACCGGCCATTGATACTCCAGAAGACGGTCAGGAAGACATCGGAAGAACCATCATGAGGGCCATATTGCCAATAATAGCCTCGTTTGAAAGCAAACGCAGATCGGAGAGGGTAAGGCTCGCTCTCAGTGAAATTCGTGCCGGCAGGAGGACCTCTAAATCGCCAATAGGCCGTCCCCGCAAGGTTACGCTCGCCAAGGTCCAGACAGCCTCGTTGCTGAGACAGCAGGGCATGCCCTGGAAGGATATCGCAAGGAGAGTAGGGCTGCATGCAGAGACGTGCAGGAAGAGCGTAAGGGAATACAA
>DAHXLZ010000047.1 GCA_027365715.1 Methanomassiliicoccales archaeon
ATTCTTTCAGGTTTTTCAGATTCTGTTCAATCTTCTGAATCCTTCTCGATTCTTCATCTTCAATCTGCTTTATGATCGAATCAAACGGCATTAAGGCAGCCTGAAGTTTCAATAGCAATGCAGGAACTGAGAAGGCGCAAATGGGTTCTTAAGAGGGATATCAAGAAGGAGGGCAAGGGAAGACCTGTGCACTCGTACAGGCTTGCTATGCCGTTTGATTCGATCATAAAGCAGATTGAAGATGAAGAATCGAGAAGGATTCAGAAGATTGAACAGAATCTGAAAAACCTGAAAGAATACGGCACACGCTGAAAACTGCGTGCACAGGTCAGCTGGCCTGGCGCTCCGGTCATCTCCTCATTGTCCTGACACCGTTGGCGCCACCGACATAGACCACTGATGCAATGCCTGCAAACAGGCCGTTTTCAACAACACCCGGAATAGAATTAATCTCTGCACTCAGCCTTAACGGGTCGCCGATTTTACGGAAGCGGCAGTCGGCGATAAAATTAGAGCTGTCAGTGACAAACGCCGTTCCACCCACCTTGCGGAGCACCGGTTCGCATCCGAGTTCACCGAGATGGACCATTGTGCTTCTGAAACCGAATCTGACCATCTCCACCGGAACAGGTTCCTTCATACCGAGTGACCTGACCACCTTTTCCTCGTCGACCACAATTACTTCCTTCGCACTGGCGGCAGCCACTATCTTCTCCCTGAGCAGAGCACCTCCGCGTCCTTTGATCAAATTCAGCGAAGCGTCTACTTCATCCGCTCCATCTATCGTCACTGAGATGTCCGGATATTCATCCATTGTTGAAACTGTCAGTCCCAGTTCTCTTGCCAGCAAAGCTGTTGCTTCAGAGGTCGGTATACCTACGAAATGAATACCTGCGGCTGCCATCGATGCCAGCTTGCGCACTGCGTGATTTGCTGTCCTTCCGGTTCCAAGTCCCACAACCATGCCGTCTCTGACAGATTCGGCCGCCGCCATCTCTGCCGCGGTCCTCCTCTGATCGTCTACGCTTGCACTAGGCAGTTACATCACCGCACGAATTGCCTTCACCAGCTCTTCCACAACGTATGAGTTTATCTGCAATCCGAGTGAGGCGCTGGCCTTTGAGCTGTCTCCGATTATGCCCTCTGCCATGTACCGTTTTCTGTGCCTGGTAACAAAGAAGTCCGGTGTGGTGTCGCGGCCTGAGGGCCGGTCTTCTGAAACAAGCGACGGCCGTATTGCGAGCATGCGACTGGTTTCAATCATTCCCCCGTGGCCGTCGTCCTGCGGAATCCCCTGCCTCCCCTTCTGCCTGTAAGCAACTTCATAATCACACAGAGCCATTATTCTGGCGTCGCTGGCATCCGATACTTCTTCACATGCGGATTTAATTGCAGACATGTGCACCTGTGCTCCATGCCCGGAGACAACAACAATTTTCCTGATTTCATTTCTGACGAGTTCCCTGAGTATGTCCCTGACAACAATATTCAGCGCCTGGAAGCTTATTGATATAGTTCCAGGAAACTCCTTCAGCGAGGTTGAAACACCGTATGACAGCGGCGGGAGCACCAGCCCGTTGACACGCTGAGCGAGCGCATTACACATATCGATCGCCTGGAATGTATCAGCCCCGAGCGGAAGATGCCTGCCGTGTTCTTCTGTCGCTCCGATAGGAAGAAAGACAACAGGATCGTCGGTTACTCTGGCTGCCAGCGCTTCAAAACTCAGTTCATCATACATCTGTGTCAATATAATCCGCTCCATCATACCTGTCCCGGATTTCCGTCTGTCTGAAGATGTGCAGCCTTTTTGATCAGATCTGTTGAGCAGACAGGGCATTTACCTTTTTCGAGGAGTGTATTTCCGATATCCCTGAGGGTTTTAGAAACTGCGTCGAGTTTGGCATCATCCACAGTCTTGTTGCATCTGGGGCAGTACATGGTCCGGGAATTCAGAAGCCCGTTCATAAATGCATTGTTTTTTAATCTGCGGACTTTTAGCTCAATCCGATGAAGATAGCATGCCTCTTCTCCGGGGGCAAAGACTCGATGTATGCTGCATACCTCATGTCACAGGCGGGGCATGACATCATCTCATTGCTTACAGTAGTTTCAGGCAATCCAGATTCACTGATGTTTCACACGCCAAATGTCAGCATGACGGGAATGATTGCCGATTGCCTTGGCATAGTGCAAATAAGCGAATATTCAGAAACGGCCGATGAGCTTGCCCCGATTTCCGTGCTTCTGCGGAAGGCAGCCGGCATGGGGGCTGAGGGCGTGGTTACCGGCGCCATACTTTCCGACTATCAGTTCACCAGGATAGACAGGCTGTGCTGGGAGAACGGGCTGAAGTGCTTTTCCCCCCTCTGGAGGAAGAGCCAGCTGACACTGCTTTCCGACATTGTTGCATCCGGAATTGAGGCGATAGTAACAAAGGTGGCTGCCGAAGGAATGAGCGAGGATATGCTCGGCCGCAGAATAGACGGTGACTTCATTGGCAGGATGAAAACACTTCAGCAGAAATTCGGAGTGAATCCGTGCGGGGAGGGGGGAGAGTATGAAACCATGACGCTGGACAGCCCGATGCACATCAGGAGGCTTGTCATAAAAAAATCAAAAATTATAAAATCCGCTTCTTCCCCTTGTTTTCTGGTGGAAGAGGCGGAAGCAGTGAATAAAGCCTGAAGGTTTTACTTTGCCCTGATTACGGGCAAAGCCGTCGGTATGTTTTCTCTGCCGAGGACATCGACATAGTACTTGCTGGCAATCTGTTTCTTGTACTCTTCGGTGTAATCTCTCCTGAACTTGTCGAACCTGAGCTTCTTGCCGGTCTTCTCCTCATAGTCCTTTGCAGGTATGGAGTACTTCCTCTGCACTTTGTCCCTGTACATTTCAGGTATGACATTGAATGCGCAGAAAGGAACGACCCTCCCGTCCGGCATCGCATAGTGTATATCACACTTTTCCACCCTGTCGACATCATAGTTGTACGGGTCCATGAAGTGCATGAAACCAAGGAATATCGACTTCTTGTGGAAGTCCTTCAGGCCGTCGTAGTTGCCGCTCATGAGAGCCTTCAGCAGCATGCGCCTGATGTGCAGTTCCGGCGGTACCCTCTCATAATCGATAAATGAATTTATCTTTGAGATTATCTGAAGGCCTGCCTTTGCCCTTGCCAGCTTCTTGTTCTTCGCGCTGTTTATATCATCGGCCCTTTCCTGAAGATAGTCGAACAGGCCGTCGACGTCGATGAAACGCGTTACAGGAACAAGCTTGCCGTCATCCTGTCTGAACACATAGGTTCCGGCACCGCATGCGAAGTGTATGGAAAGTCTGTACTTGTCTTCGCCGGTAAAAGCCTCAATAAAGTTCGTGAGCTTTGTCGTGGAGGGCACCGTGAAGAAGTCTTCCTTGCCAATCTCTCCGTTGGTCTGCTCCTCGATCTTCTTTATGCAACCGGGAATCGTTATACGCTGCATTTCCCTCTGCTTCTTCGGCATTCTGCCAACAAGTGATACCGGCTGGAAGTTTACCGCCTTGACCACATCGCTGTTCTCTGCGCCAAATCTTACTATTGCACCGAGCTGATGGTCATTAACACCGCCGATGACTGTCGGGACAAGCACCACGCCAAGGTCTGCCTTTCTGCAGTTTTCGAGTGCAAGCGGTGCCTCGTAGTAGTTCTTCCTGTTCACTTCAGGCGTTACACCATCAAAGCTCATGTACACGACATTTGAACCTGCTTCTCTGACAGCCTTGACGAGCTCTGGCTTTCTGGAGAAATTGACAGAGTCTGTGTTCAGCTGAACATGCTCGTATCCGATATCTCTCGCAATTTTGATTATATCAATTATGTCGTCCCTGAGTGTCGGCTCGCCACCTGTGATCTGGACAGCGTTGGCACCTATGGGCTTCTCGTTCCTCATCTTGAGAAGCATCTTCCTTATCTGATCCTGGGTAGGTTCGTAGATAGGTTCGCCTTCCTTGGCGTAGAAGAAACAGTACCAGCATGCAAGGTCACACCTGTTTGTAACCACAATGTTGCCCAGTCCTGTGTGCGATTTGTGTTTTACACACAGACCGCAGTGCTTGGGGCAGTCGATCTTTGATGCTTTGAAATCGACCTGGGGATTGAGCAGTTTGATGCCCGGATCCTTGTGTCTTTCTGCAGCAATATACATGTCGAAGTCTTCCCAGTACTTGTCCTGAACGGTACCGTGCTCTTTGCACTCTTTCACCATATTGACAAGTCCGTTCTGGGCATACACGACTGCGGGGACCTTCATTGTATCCCACTTTTTGTCAGCCGTGCACTCGGGGCAAAGACTCATTGTCACCCTCAGCGGCCGCATATCTTCGGTCAAAAGATGCTTCAGCGCGCTCCATGCCTCAGATCTCGAATTAAACCTGGCGTTCGGGCTAAGCTCGAAGTCAGGCATTTCTTCTTCTTCGGAGGACACTACATGTTCCATTATTGTAGTCATAATTAGTCCGGAGAGTTCAAAATGGCCGT
>DAHXLZ010000063.1 GCA_027365715.1 Methanomassiliicoccales archaeon
GAAGCGGCCGTCGAGTTCTGCCGCCATCGCAGTGAAGCGCGGCATTGTTCTCTGCCGCTTTGGTTTCATGCGCTGGCTCTTCACAACCTGCAGCGCCTGTTTGCCTGCGCACTGTATGAGCCTTGCCGTCAGTGCGAAGCGCCCCTCTGCAGGCATGTGCGCACTGTCCACGTAGACATCGTCAGAATTCCGTTCGGACCAGTACATTTCGATGAAATGGTTCACACAGCGGTTGTATTCTGTCAGGAAGGCTGTGACCGGTTCGAGTTTGCGCTCGTTGAGCGGGCTCGCAATCCTGACCGTCCTACGCATCATTGCCATTATGCTTCAACTCCGCTATGATTTTCTCAGTCTTCCGTCTGCTCCGACGCTGCCCGTACAGCCTTGCGCAGAACGAGGTGATGATGGACTTAAAGTCCTGCATCAGGTCATCCCTGTCATTCGCTGCCTCATTGACCACCTCGATGCTCCTTCCGTGCTGTCTGAACAGCACGTCGATGTAGTTGAAACCGAACCTGGTTAGCCTGTCCCTGTGTTCGACGATAATCTTTGAATAGCCGTCATCCGTGAGCAGTTTGAGCAGCTGCTTCCTGCTGTCGTTGACACCGCTGCCGACTTCCTTCACAATCCTGTGAATTCTGTATCCTCTGGCAATGGCATACTGCGTCAGGCGCTCTGCCTGACTGTCGAGATTGCTCCTGTTCTCTGAGCTGGAGACACGGGCATATATGGCAACACCGTCCGGCATCACGGACAGTTTTTCTTCTTCGATGATGATTGTTCCTGTCGGCAGCTGATGTCCCTTCAGCTGACCCGCTTTCCACATGCGCCATGCGGCACGATAACCAATGCCCTCTTTCCGTGCCCAATCAGACAACTTCATCCGACCATATACGACTATATAATTATTTAATATTTATGATACCATGGCGCTCGGAAACTGCCTTCAGATCCGCATTCTGTCTTCTGGTTCGGTGAATTTATGCCTGACACCATGCCGCATCAGAGCCTGGAAAAATTGCAGGGACAGTTTTGGTATGAATGTTCTTGCGGCGGCAGCAGCAGGTCCGCGTGCCAGGAAACCTGCACAGGAATAGCCTCCATCGGTGATGATGAAAGCAACATCGCTGTATACGTTATCCAAGCTCCCGCTCTTTGATCCGGTTATACCTTCAGGAAGGAGGAGTGGGATCCTGCTCCTGTCTTGCTGATGGCGCATCATGTTCAGAAAGATGCCGCTCTTCTTGCTCTCCGGATTCGCTGTATGCTGACATATCAGGTCGAATGTATCATCAAGCGATGTTGTATTTTCAAGGCCCGCATTCCTTGCCTCAAAGTCAAGCATGAATCTCCTGAGCTTTGTCTGCTTCCAGCCAGATGAACGAAGGTGGTCGTTAAGTTTCTTCATCCCATATCGGCCTATCAGGTAATTGGTGGCTGTGTTATCGCTCAGATCTATCATAGCTGAAAGCAGTCCACTTACTGTAAGAGTTGAACCGGAAAAGAATTTCAGCACACTGTCATCCGTCATGGGAAGCGACGACACAGACACATGCGTTCCAAGTTTTCTTTCATGTTTCAGCGCGTAATCGAGAATGAACAGTTTGATTATGCTCGCAGAGGGAAATTCATTCCCGCTGTTGTGCCTGAAAGAAAAACCCGATGCCGGGGATTCCAGCAGCATCTCCACATCACCGCCGTACTTTGAACAGACTGTGCGCAGTTTACCTTCTAGTTTTGCAAAATCAGACATTTCCAGCGACGGTGTGATGCACTGGATAAATAAATATCTGACACGGTGCGTTATGTATGGTTGACATTAAAGCAGGTACGTGTACCGGGATTACGAAGACGTATGACGGCGGTTGACTACATATCGGCAGTAGCGAGGCTTTTCGATGTTGACAGGGAGCGGGTCTCCAGACTCTGTGAAGACAGCAAAGCCACCCAAAATCTCATTTCACGGGGATTGAGGGGAAAGAATCTCTGGGCCCTGACTTACGAGAAGAGGCGAGCACTCTATGCCATAACAAAGCTGCTTAAGCCTGACGTTGCTGTTGAGACAGGAGTGGGTTCTGGTGTATCAACTACGTTTTTGCTGTCCGCCCTGGGATCGGGAGTGTTGCATTCAATAGACCTGGGTGTCAAGTACGGCGAGGAGAAGGAGGAGTTTCCAACAGGTTTTCTCATTCCTGAAAAATTGAAAGAAAAATGGCATTTCCACAAAGGTGATGCGAAGGTGCTGCTGAAACCACTTCTGGAAGAACTCGGCGACATACAGCTCTTCTACCACGACAGCAAACACACATATGCTCACGTCTACTTTGAACTGAGCTCCGCCTGGGATTACATGAACAGCGGTGTAATACTGGTAGACAATTACGAATTCACCGGCGCGCCAGTGAGATTTGCCAGCAGGTTTGGTGCACCGATCATCAGGCTCAGCGGCAGGGCCGGAGGCTTCTGTGCGATACCGAAGGCACTGGATTAGTGCTGTGGTTTGCGTATTTTGCTGAAAGGCAAGGTTTTATAAGGACACTGAAAATGGAAAAACGCGAGCTGGGCAAATTGACTTGGAATGGTACTTTAAACAAAATCGATGAATTCAGGTATGAGATACCAAAGTCCTACAAGCAGGGAATGAGGACTTCGGCAATCATTTATTCAGACGAGAAGATGATCCAGTCGATAAAACAGGATAACGCGCTTGAACAGGCTGCAAACATAACAATGATGCCAGGCATAGTGGGCAAGGCACTTGCGATGCCAGACATACACTGGGGATACGGCTTCCCGATCGGCGGCGTAATAGCGGAATCGGAAGAGGATGGAGTCATTTCACCAGGTGGTTTGGGTTTCGATATCAACTGCGGCGTGAGGATGGTCAGGACAGGACTGATTTACAGCGACATTAAAGACAGGATAAAGGAATTGATGGAGAAACTCTTCCATCTGGTGCCATGTGGAGTTGGTTCAGAAGGGAACGTGAATGCAAAGGGAAATGAGATTGACAGGGTCCTCGACAACGGTGCGAAGTGGGCTGTCGAAAACGGTTACGGATGGGAGGAGGACCTGGAAGTAACGGAAGAGAACGGGCTGTATGGCAGCGCGGACTCTTCAAAAGTCAGCATCAGGGCAAAGCAGAGGGGAAGGAAACAGATCGGAACACTGGGTTCAGGGAATCACTTTCTTGAGATTGACAGGGTTGAAAAAATATTCGACAGAGAGGTAGGGCGGAAATTCGGCATAGAAACTGAAGATCAGATAGTCATAACCGTGCATACAGGATCCAGGGGACTCGGGCATCAGGTTGCTACAGATTATCTCAAACTGATGGAAGAGAATGCTGCAGGGTACGGTTACAATCTTCCGGACAGACAGCTCGCATGTGCACCAATACACTCCAGAGAAGGGGAAGATTACTTTGCTGCCATGGCCGCAGCAGCAAACTTCGGCTGGGCAAACAGGCAGCTGATACTGCATCGTATCAGGGAAGCATTCGGTTCGGTACTTTCCCGTTCTCCGGAAGAACTTGGAATGCATCTCGTCTATGATGTTGCCCACAACATAGCAAAGGTTGAGGAATATGTTATCGATGGAAAAAGGATCCGTGCTTACATACACAGGAAAGGGGCAACAAGGGCACTGCCGGCCAATCATCCATTAGTGCCTGCAAAGTACTCTGCGGTTGGACAGCCGGTGATTATTCCGGGAGACATGGGAACGGCAAGCTATCTTCTCGTCGGCGCAGAGGGTTCTGTCAGAGAGAGCTTCGGCTCGACATGTCACGGTGCAGGGAGAATTCTATCCAGGAGTGCTGCAATGAGAATGTACAATGAGGTCGATGTCAGGCGCAAAATGTCAGATAGCGGGATTTACCTCAAATCTGCGACGATTGAAGGCATACTCGAAGAGGCGCCGGGGGCCTACAAGAATGTGGATGATGTTGTACGGATAACACAGGGCGCCGGTCTTTCAAGGATGGTTGCCCGTGTGGTGCCAGTGGGTGTTATGAAAGGATGAACTCCGAATTATCACTGGATGTGAGCGTGTAACGATTAACCGAATATTGCATGCGCTGCAATCTTCGTTATCCTGCTCCTGATCCTGACATCGCAGACAACCATGAGTCCCCAGTCCTGACGGGAGTGCAGCTGGACGGCCCGTGCTATGGGGCTGAGGGAAGTGAGCTTTCTTATCTTGCCGTCGTCGTCGAGTATCGGAACCTCGGTCTTCCCTTTTCTCCCGCTGCCCGCGAGATATTCAATCGGGGCAGAGTCGATTATTACACTCCCCGGTTCCGCTCTGGCCGACAATGACAGTTCATCCTCAATTTCAGGAAGCATCCCCTTTCTTGAAAGTGTGGATATTCTTTTCTTCTGTTCACTGTCCATGCTGTCAATGCTGAGAAGAAACGAAGTTTTGTACAGTTTCCTGTATTTCAGACGCAACGCTATTTCTCTCTGAAAGCCACCGTGCATCTTCAGCCTTTCTGAAAGGGAGGCATCTGTATCTTTGAATACATCTACAAACTGTCCCGGTTCAAGCATCGAGACTGCTTTCGTAAGCATCATCTCAGCTATCCTCACTGTCTTGTGAAAATAAACAGAACTGTTCATGAGCACCCTGGAGACTGTGAGCCCTTCCACTGCTGACATTCCCCTTCTGCCCACAGCCATCGTTCCACCGGTGAGAATGGAAGTTTCTACTATTCTGTCCGCGTCAATTCTTCCCGGCGCAACACCGGTATAATGAGCATCGCGCATCAGATAGTCCAGCTGGTCAACATCGACAGGGCCGTGAATCAGTGAAGTGATATAAGGGGCTACCCCTGCAACACCCTTCTCCATCATGACAAGGTCGGCTACCTCCCTGACATCAAGGCCTGATTTTTCTATGCAGTCGACTATCCTTGGCTGGCCCTCCAGAACGATGTCCTCGCCATCCGGAACGACGTTTATCTCCCCTTTTATTATCCTGGCAGTGAGCTCCATATGGTCTATGCCGAGCCTGCTCCTGAGCACATCCTCAAATGTGTGTGAGAAAGGTGGATGACCAACATCATGAACGAGAGCAGCCAGACGGAGCATTTCTGCCTCCTGACCCTTTATGCCGAGAGAGAGACAAAACCTGCCCGCAAGATGGAATGCGCCAATCATATGCTCCATCCTGGTGTGATTTGCACCGGGAAAAACAAGATTGGCAAGACCAAGCTGGTGTATCTGGCCCATCCTTTGCATTTCAGGCGTGTCCAGTATTTCACCGTACTGTCCGTCGAGCCTTATGCTTCCATGAACACCATCATGCACCACGATATGATCCCTGCGGCTCATGAAGGCTGTTAAGCAGATTGTAATATTTCATGACAACTCAAATGCGAGAGCGCGCCTGAGTGAAGAAGAGCGAGAATCGTACCATCAGTATTAAATCAAAACAGCGAAAGTGAGCATTGGTTAAGTTGGAGACTAAAACAGTTGCCCTGGAGCGGGTAAAGACATTCATCGAGGGTTTCGACAGCAGGATAGACGGTGGCATCAGGAAAGGACACATTGTCCTGATCTTTGGTTCACCTGGTACGATGAAGTCTTCAATATCGATGAATCTTCTCTGGAACAATTCACGAAAATCAGGATTGAAATGTCTCTACATATCGCTTGAAGAGACGAAACAGAGTCTTATGGAGTCCATGAAGCAGCTGGGCTTCTGGCCAGTGGATGATTCATCATTCACAATATCGGACATCGCGACACTCAGACTTGAGCATGAAGAGGCCGACAGCGGAAGGGACTGGTTCAAGATACTGGAAGAATATATTAAAAAGAGAGTCGACGCTGCTGGCGTTGACATTGTAGTGCTGGATTCCATCAATGCAGTTTTTTCACTTAATCGGGTAGAAAATCCGAGGCAGGAACTCTTTCACTTCTTCGGTTTCCTCAGGAAGATGAACATAACATCATTCATAATTTCAGAGCTGAAACCGGGCAGCGAGGAAATATCTGCTTACGGCGAAGACTTTCTGGCCGATGGAACCTTTGCGCTGCGTTTCCACCAGGTGGGTGAAGCGGACTACCAGTTGAGAATCAGATGTCTCAAACTCAGGCATTCCAGAGTCGAACACGGGTACCTAACACTGATATTCAAGGATGGTGCGTTTTCAGCCACTCCGCCAATATCGGAGTGAAATCAGAAGCCGCCCTTTATCTTATTCCTGTCGACCTTGACCCCGCCGGGAGTGACGATGAAATAACTTTTGCCAAGGCCCGCAACATCTCCGCCGACATCCCTGGCAACAAGCTTCAGATCGTTTGTAATGCGTTTCATTGCAAGCTGGTCTCCGGACAGTGCCGTGTAGTCCAGAACCAGAATATGTCCGTTGAAGACGTGACCGGTCAGTTTGCCGAGATCCTCATAGCGATATAGCTCAGCGACCTTGACAAGCGTCTTGGCGCCGACCTGATTCTCTGATTCATAGTTCATCTGTGTCAAATCTATGAACTCCGTTGTTTCAACA
Source organism: Methanomassiliicoccales archaeon (assembly GCA_027365715.1). The sequence goes on from DAHXLZ010000063.1 coordinate 6,512, forward strand.
GGCGACATGTCTCCTTTTCCAAATTCCCTTTTCTTGAGAATTGCCATCCAATCCCTTCTTAATGGATAACGGAGTTCGTTATTTAGATGTTGCGGGGACTTTTTGAATAAACCCAGATGACGCTGAATTTCATTCATGCCCCTCCATCTGCGCCACAGATTGCCTGAATAATTCGCTCCCTCCCGGTTACCCCCTCACTGCTTCAGATGGGGTGTGTTTTGAGCGCACGTGTCCTGGTTGCCAGTTGCCTGAAATGGTTATGGCTGCATTCAGGTCCCTGCCGATGCCGTTGCAATGGTGCATTCAGTCAACTCCGTTTCTTTTGCAAAAGAGACAGGCTGAGGAATGACGGGAAAGGCCTTAATGGTTGTGTAACAGACTCCGATTACGGGTTCTTTCACAAGAACTGTTGTGGTCAAAACGCATTAGTGCACAGAGCACTACTTTCGTATGTCGGCTCCAATGAGGATGTAAGCGATGCCGAATATTATGTTTATTACCCCCTTCAGGATAGACACTACCTGCCCGAAGCCGCCTATGTGGTAAAACAATAGTACGTCTGCAACAGGCATGACAAATATTGAGATGAACAGCCCACCCAGAAGTCCCAGCCACAGCAGCGTCCTGTGCTCGCTGGATGAGAGGCCGTGAATGAACAGGAAGTATGAGACATAAAGAAGTGTTCCGGAAACCATTAATGCAGCCATACCGGTTACAAATTGCACAGTTGGAGCCCTGATTGCATACCCGGAATAAACCACGAGGTATGGGGAGAAAATATAGGCTGACGCGCCTGAGAGCAGTGAAATGAGTGTGGAAATAAGGAAAATTACAATACCATATGTCATAAAACGCTTCTCCTGTTCGCGCATCCTTCCGAATTCGATTAGGATTAGAACGACTCCAATCAAAGCGAGTATGGTGCCCAGCAGGGAAGAGCCGCCTGTGAGGAGTATTCCTTCGAAGGCGGAGATGAGAAACGCGACGCCAATGAGAACAAGACCGATGCCCACGATACTGTAATCGGCAGCTCCTCCAAATTTACTGATTTTTAATCACCCGAGTCAATCGTCGCTACGCCCGGGTTGTTTATAAAGAGATCAACTCATTTCGCCTGAAAGTTGTCTGCAAACTGCATTTATAGGCAATACAAAGGAGAGTTGATTCATAAATGCTTCAATTCATCATTCAGCTTCCAGAGTTTATCGCCAACATGATACATAGATTCCACACACTTCCCCTTCTCTTTCTTGCCGAACATGCTGCCGTCGACGGTGCTTTTGCCGATGGCAAGTGGCTTGTTGAATTTCTCTTCCTTTATCCAGACAATCTGTCCCTTAAGCACGTCTTCATCACCACCAACCACACCCGGACCCATTATATCCGCCCCGTTTACCACGAATTTAACAGCACCTGAGTCGACAGTAACATGGCGTTTGGAAGCGCCGTACTTAAGCAGTCCCGGAAGCGAGAGAAAGGGACTGCCGTCAATATCGAGAGCGACTACTTCGTTGATGAGAATGTAAACATTCTGCTCAAGCCCGTATACCTCTGCGATTTCGACCGGATCTGAGGGAGAGAATGAAGTAGTGCCAAGCTCCGTATTCAGCACAGAAGAAATGTTCGCCAGTTCCTTCTGTCGTAACCTGTGCCTCCTCCTTATTCTCAGTTCCCCGGTCATCACATCACACGATCCTCCATTCCTGCTTAACTTATAAGGATGCAGGCTTGACAGACTTTACTTCAAAACCGGTTCATACCTGTACTCCTGATATTCATTAACACATGTGTCTTTTCCGTTTCCGAATCACATTTCCAGACCATTTGAAGACTGTATGAGGTTAGAAGATTTGTCGGCAAGACCCGGATTTGCACACGAAATTCGGCTGTTACGAGCATGTCGTATTTTGATGTCCTGTCTGAATCATCCCATCAGTCTGGGAGGTCTTCCCGCTCGCTTTTATACATGCAAAGAGTAATGCCACAGGCAATGCAGGGCCCGGGGCAAATAAGATGTCAGGATTGCGGCACAGATAACGAAGGCGTCGCAATATACTGCAAGAACTGCGGAAGAAAGCTGGCAGCACAGCAGCGAAGGTGCCCCGCCTGCTCTGCTGCAGTGCCACATTACACCGTTGCGATGTGCCCTTCATGCGGCGCTATGCTTAACTCTACACCAGTTCAGCCGCTGCAGAAGAACGTATCGACTCAGCCGCAGACGAACCAGGCGGAACCGTCTTCTGGCCATATCATGAACATGCCATCATCAGTTCCCCGTGCTCCTGAAACTGCAGCCAATGACACTGAAGTGTTCAGGAAACTCAAACTGTTTGGCATCATCGGTATGGCCGAAGCAGCGCTTGGCCTCCTGATTGTTTTCTCAGGGAACCTGTTAATACTGATGACTCCGGGATCCGCAGGCATCCATTCAGCAGGGAGCGCGATAATCGCCGACATTATAATTTTGATGGCAGAACTGGCAATTAGCGTCTATTCCATTGTTGTAGTCAGATCGGCCTTCAGGCTCCTTTCCAGTACAGACAGATCGTTTTCTACGCCGGCCAGTCTGCTGACGGTACTGATTATAGGCCTGATTATCATCTTTCCTGCAATCATAGGAATATTTGTTGCAGGAAATGGCATCTCTCTGTCAGCACTTTCGATTGGGGTTGTGCTCATATTTGGATTCATGGTAATTACGGCTCTGGTGCTGCTGATTTTAGGTGTCATAGGGCTGCTTATAGGCTTATGGAGGGTAGGCACAAGATACAACGAAAGTCTTTTCAAAATTGCAGCAATATTCTACCTCATACCATTTCTCGGGATTGTGAGTTCAATCCTGATTTATGCGTCCTCCTCCTCCATTCTGAAACAGCGGAAGAACAGACCAGGCTGGCCAGGCATGTAAAAATCGGCCCTGTCTGCAGGCGTGCAGCATCAGTGAATTAAAATACCCTGCCATCTGATTAGACTTCGTGGACTATTATACTGAGCTCATAGAAGAGATAAGGACAGACAGAATCGGTGACGCAGCAGAATTTGAAAGGAGAAAGGTTCAACTCTGCAGAAAGTACAGCATGGGTGATATACCCGCAAATTCAGAGATTCTCAGCAGAACGCCTCCTGATATTATGACAAAGGTTCTTCCAATAGTCAGGCTGAAACCATCCAGGACAATAAGCGGTATAGCGGCAATTGCAATCATGACCTCCCCATACAACTGCCCGCATGGAACCTGTGTCTACTGCCCCGGCGGCGTCAGCAACAACTCTTCGCAGGCTTACACAGGGAAGGAGCCGGCGGCAAGGAGAGCTGCCATGAACGACTTCGATCCGTACAGGCAGGCCACTGCCAGGATCCAGCAGCTTCATGCAATCGGGCATTCAACGAATAAAATCGACCTGATCATCATGGGCGGCACTTTCACTGCCAGGACAAAAGAGTATCAGGAATGGTTTGCCCGACGTGCGTTCGACGCAATGAATGGTTTTGACTCGTCCAGTATCGAGGAAGCGCACAGATTCAATGAGGGAAGTGTGAACAGATGTATCGGCATTACGATAGAGACAAGGCCGGATCAGCTGAGCAGGGAGCAGATAGAGTTCTCGATGAAACTCGGTGCAACGAGAGTCGAAATAGGAGTGCAGTGCCTGTTCGATGAAGTGCTGAAAAGAGCTAACAGGGCGCATGATGTTCGGAGCATTTCTGATGCCACCAGGAGGGCGAAGGACAGTGGTCTGAAAGTTGGCTACCACATGATGCCGGGGCTGCCCGGAATGACAGATGATATGGAACTGGAGAACTTCAGGCGACTGTTTGAGAACGATAGTTTCAGACCGGACATGCTCAAGATTTATCCCACACTGATAATAGAGGGGACTCCTCTCTTTGAAATGCACAGAATGGGGTTATACAACGAGTATACACTTGAGAAAGCAGTAAAACTGCTTGCTGCAGTAAAGAAAGACATACCGCACTATGTGCGCATACAGAGAATCCAGAGGGACATACCGGCGCCGATGATTAGCTTCGGTGTGAAAAAGAGCAATCTGAGGGAACTGGTTAAGGACGAGATGGACAGGAATGGCTGGCGGTGCGGCTGCATAAGGTGCAGGGAGATAGGGCACCTGGGCATTAATGAGAAGGAAATAAAACCAGCAGACCTCGATATGAAGGTGCTCGATTACAGCGCAAGCGGTGGACTGGAGAAATTCCTTTCTTTTGAGCTGGGCGACGCCATCGTCGGTTATCTGAGACTGCGTCTGCCATCTGACGGTCCGGCATACATTAGAGAATTGAAGGTTTTCGGCAGAGTCGTGCCGGTAGGGAAGGAATCTGCATCCGACTGGCAGCATCATGGTTACGGAACCAAACTGGTGAACCACGCGGAGGAGATTGCAAGATCTGCAGGTTACAGCATAATGAGGGTGACGAGCGGAGTTGGAGTCAGGGAATACTACAGAAAGATGGGCTACTCGAACGACGCCAGCTACCTTGCAAAGCGCCTTTGAGGCAGTATGCCGGTTTGTGCTGTGAGTCAACTACCACCAGTTTTAACGGGTGGCAGTTGACGAAAACCGTCTCGAATCATTATTAAAGGGAAGATTGATTAACGTATGAGATTTCCAGATGATGCCATCCCATCCGCGTTATCTGGATAGTGTGGTGAATAAAATTCCATGAGCTGCCTTGTGTGTGGAACAGAAACAACCGCCGGAGAGGCGATATGTACCCCATGTGCCGAATCCCATATCAGGGAGGAATGGTTTTCAGACAGGGAAGGATATTTCAGGGTAAGGAGAAAGGCGGAACTGGTAGCCGTTCTTGATGATGGCGGCTTCCACCTGACACCTGGAGGTGAAGCGCTGGATGAGCGCATCTCATCGCTACCCGAAACGAGGGATGGTTACAGGACAGCAAGGCAGCTGATGCAGGAAGTATTCGACGAGTACTGCACAGGTGACGGTTTGAAGTTGCCACGCCACGCATACATAGCACGATCCCTGGACAGGATCTGGCGGTATGAGGAAATCTATCCGGGCGACGGTGATGAATCATTTTACAAATCACTGGCATCACTGTACAGGGCTGCGCTGAAAGAGTTCGCACTTCCTCTTGTCCCCGCCTCTTTCACTGAAGAAAGGAAGAGGATGCTGGAGGAAAAGGCGGATTACTGGCGGCGTAAGGGAGAAAATCACCCGGCCGACGGAGAAGTCAAAGGTTCGTCACATCCGTCAAATGAGAGGTCTGCACCAGTCCAGAAGACATCTGTCAGGCTGTTGAGCGATGGAGCAGACATACGGTTGCTGAGGTCAAAGATCAGGTCTATGGAAGAACAAATCGCCACACTCAGGAGAATTGTTCCTGCGGGCAATGTAATTGAAAATGATACTGATGCCATTACGATGACAGCTGCGAACAGGATCTCAGAGTTGAGAGGAAAGATAGAGAGTATTCAGAAAGAGATTGTGGAATTGAGGCCCGCAGAAAGACTTCCGGAGGGTAATCCCATTGACAATTCAGTCACGGCTGAATCAGTTAAAGCGGCTGTAACAGACGAGCCCGAAACGCACGATTCAAACTACGATCTGATGAAAAAGAGACTGGCTGTGTGCATACTGACGGGAGAATATAATGACGCGCTGGATGATGCGATTAAAATTATTCAGCAGGGGAGCGGAGACGAGGAGGATTTTATCTCCGCCACACTCCTTTCGCTCAGGACCAGGGATTTGGGCAGGCTGAAACTCATCGGTGAACTGGCTGCGACTCGCGGTGTCCGGGGACAAAACTGTCTGGCAGAGGCGGTCATGGCATGGAAGGATGGAAAATGGGGTTCTGCCATTCAGCTCGCAGACGATGAAATAGAGCGCGGTGGATCGGCAGCGGCATTTTTGCTCAAGATGAACATCTGCAGACAGTATGCGCTGAGCGAAAAGGCTGATGAACTGGAAGAACAGCGAAAGAGCGTGGGAAAACTGGCTGAAGGGGCGGAGCTTCTTTCAAAAATGTACCTCCAGCTGAATATGTGGGGTGCTGCAGTTCAGTGTCTCGGCATACTTCCTGAAGAGGACTGGACAGATGCGATGTGGTCTGTAAACGGCTTGGCAATGGAGCAGAAGGGGGATGAAGACAAGGCAATCGAAGCATATGACAGATCGCTGCAGCTCAATGAACGGAATGTCACATCAGTGATTAGAAAATCGGCACTGCTGTCAGGAGCTGGAAGAAAAACTGAAGCTCTTGAACTGCTGAATACTGCCGAAGCACTATGGCCCTCAGTGGCGAGGCTGCGGGCATCAATAATGGAATCTATGGGAAGAAGTGAGGAAGCCCTTGCACTTCTGAAAGAAGCAGTGCGTCTGGACAGAGGTGATATGAAGATCATAAGAGCGGGCATTTCAATTTCAACATCGCTCGGAAGAAGAAAGGACAGGAGATACTTTACATCGATTCTCGACGGGAAGGAGGAAGCGTGATGGCAACCGATACGACAGGCGGCTCGTACAAAACACTTGAGAGAGGGAAAGTGGTACTCGGCAGTCTCAGCTTTGACAGATATGCCGAGCTCTGTTCAATTCTCGCCGCAAAGTTTGGAATGAACGTTTCTGACAGGGAGCTTTCACAGGATATACTGCTGTTGAGAGGGACGCTGAAAGAGAAGCAGTGCACAGCCGTATGCACACTTCCCGGTGTGAGGGCCGGAAGGCAGAGAATCGGCGGCATTATCAAAGCTGTTGAGAAGAACGGCGGCATAGCGATCATATTCTCACCGGCAGAGGTTGCGGTCGAGACGCTAAGCGGGGGAAGCATCAGGGCAGTTGTTGCCGGGGATGACTTTACCAGGATGGCGTCCAGAACTTCAGTATTCAGGGATGAACTGCTTAATGCGAATGCGCCGGAAAGAATTTCACCCGGCACGCTTGAGGAGAAGAGAAGATTCTCTGATATGCTGAGGTATGCCAGAGAAAGGTATGATGCGGGAGACTTTGCCGAAGCTTCCAGCACAGTGAATCTTCTGCTGACAATCAGGCCCGGAAGTGATGAGCTTCACAGACTGAAGGGAAATGTCCTTCTCAGAAGCGGAAAAGCAGCCGATGCAGCTGCCGCGTTTTCAGACGCTGTGAGGCTTGGACCGTCAAACACTGAAAACCTGTTTGGGAAGGCAACAGCACTCTACCAGCTGGGCAATTACCGCGGAGAGCTGGAATGTTACGACCAGATTCTGAGATTGAATCCGTCTCACAGAGCGTCACTTCTGAACAGGGGAGTGGCGTTGCAGCAAACTGGCAGGCTGGAGGAAGCTGTCAAAGCATATTTGGCCATCATTTCTAAATTTGGCAAAGATTCCGGCACGCTGCGTAACCTTTCACTGGCATATTATAACCTGGGCAATAAAGGCGATGCGCTGAAGGCGCTCGATGCCATTCTCTCATTTGATCCTTCAGATGAAAGGGCAATCAGGCTCAAAGGGCTCCTGCTCGCGGAGGAAGGAAGGTATGATGCACTGGAATATCTGGAGCATTACAACTCAATAAGAGAGGAAGCAGACATTCTGGGAGTTATTGCCTCAATTTATAACAAGTCAGGCAGGAAGAAGGAGGCGAGAAATTATGCAGAACGGGCGCTGCGACTCGAGCCGGGAAACAGCATTGCAATGAAGGAGTTCGATGCCGCCGGCGAAGCGGATGAGGGCACCACCGTTCAGCACACAGTCTACCCGCTGCCTGAAGCACATACTGTGGAATCGGACGAGCCGGCTGATATCCGGGTAATTGGTGAGATGCCCGATAAGCTGAAGTTGCCTCCGGTGCCAGACAATCAAATGACCGGACGGGAGATGCTCGATTCAGAGCAGATTGCGAGAATGGTTGAGGAAAAATTCCGTTCGCCGGAAGCTGTTTACGATGCTCTCATTCTACTGCAGGCGATAGGAACGCAACAGGCTACCGGTGCAATTGACATTGTTCTTGCAGGGTTAATGCAGCAAACTGGAAACCAGCCCGGCGCCGGTTTCATAAAAATTGCGGAGAAAAGGGCTTTTGAAAAGGGAGATTTCGGGCAATCTGCAGAATTGTGCAGAAAAATCACTGGTGATGGCACAGAGAGGGAAGCCGGATTCAGGCTGCTCTCTTCTCTGATTGGGCGTTCGGCATTCGACGATACCATTGAAGCTGCAGAGCGGCTTGACGGGGAATTTGCAGCAGATGTTCGTACAGTTCTTTTTGCCCTGAACGGCAGGACCGGGAAGGCGGCCCGCATGCTTTCCAGACGCGACAGGAGTGTTACGTCTGTCGGCGAAAGCAATGCAGGAGCATTGATGTTGATGAGGGAAGGGCCCGGAGAGGCTGTCGATTACTACACATCGCTGCAGAACAGGAGTTCGGCGGGAGCGATAAACAGAGCTGCAGCACTTTACCTGAGAGGCGACAGGGCTCTTGCAGCCGAACTGCTCGCCGGGGAGACTGCGCGCATGTGGCAGCATCTGTTCGACCTGGGATATATGTTCCTGGAAAACGGAAAAACGGATGAGGCAATCGCTGAGCTGACAAGAGCCGCTGCGCTTGAGAGAAGTGCAGACATACTGAACGTCCTTGGAGTCGCGCTGGCAAGAGCCGGCAAAAACACTGAGGCAAAGAAGCGGTTTGAAGAAGCGCTGTCCGTTGATGACGGGCACAGGGAAGCCAGGCGCAATCTCAAGCACATAGAGAGGATGTTAAGGCGATGAGAACCTTCAGGACACGTTTTTATCTGCCATCTGATTCGGGTAAATCATGAAGGTCAGGCCGGCTGCAAGGGCAGCAGGCATGGAATATGCCATAAGGGATGTCGTGCTGCCAGCGCGAGAACTTGAGAAGAAAGGTGTCGATGTCATCAGAATGAATATAGGAGATCCGGATGCGTTCGATTTTGATACACCTGAGCACATCAAGAGGGCAATGTTTGACGCCATTCTTGAAGGACATAACGGTTACGGAGAGTCTGAAGGAGAGGTCGGGCTGCGCGGGGCCATAGCAGCAAGAGAGAAGAGGAAGAATGGTAACGAACTCGGCATAAGCGACATAGTCGTCACAACGGGGATTACGGAGGGAATACAGCTGCTGCTCGGCGCACTTATTGAGCCTGGAGATGAGCTTCTTGTTCCCGGACCAACATATCCTCCATACAGTTCTGTAACAAAATTTTACGGCGGCGTTCCCGCAGCTTACAGGACAATCGAGGAGGAGGGGTGGAGGCCCGACGTTGAAGACATCAGGGCAAAGATTACACCTGAGACGAAGGCGATACTCACAGTCAGCCCGAACAATCCGACGGGAGCTGTTTACAGTGCATCCGATCTCAAGGCTATTTGCGACATAGCCGGGGAGCATGAGCTTCCACTGATATCCGATGAGATTTACGACATGCTGACTTACGGTGTTGAGCATGTATCACCATCCGCTGTTTCGGCAGATGTGCCAATGGTCATATTGAATGGTTTTTCCAAAAGCTATCTGGTGACAGGATGGAGAGTTGGTTATGCAATATTCAGGGATGCGGGAGATAAACTGTCGGATCTGAAGGAGGCGTTCCTGAGAGAGGTCAGGGCGAGACTCTGCGCCAGCAACCCGGCACAGAGAGCCATGATCGCGGCGCTTGAAGGACCCCAGACGCATGTGCAGAAAATGGTCAAAACACTGAGAGAGAGAAGAGACTATGCGGTAAAGAGGATCAATAGCATGGAGCGGCTCTCGGTCACTTCTCCGGATGGTGCATTCTATCTCTTCCCGAAAATAGAGAATGGAGAGTGGAATAGCGATCTGGATTTTGTGCTGCACGTTCTGCGCGAAGGACACGTTCTGTTTGTGCATGGCTCCGGCTTCGACAGGAAATACGGCAATATGCATTTCCGTTCGGTCTTTCTGCCGCCTCTGGAAACACTGGAAAAGGCAATGGATGGTCTGGAGAAGGCACTGAGCACACACTGATGCATCTTAAAACAGTAAAACATATTTCATGGATCAGGCATGATGGGTGACATGTCGGCAGGTGTTGAAGAGGCAGTCAGGCTGCGCCTTTCCGGTGACTCTCCATGTTATGGCCACTGTAAAGGTCAGTCGCATCACCATACAATAGAGAGTGCAGGAGCGCCAATGGCCTGTTTTTCATGTGATGCGGGTTATGTTTCCAAAATAATACAGTATGGTAAAAACACAGATACAGTGACACTGAAGTCATTTGTTTCAGAAAAGATGAAAGGCATAATGGAAATCAGGGATGAAGATATCAGGGTGGCAACAAGACATCCGTGGGAAATGGGTCTCGAGGAAAGTTCAGCAGGCGATATTGTTCTGATCGAGGCTTACTGGACGCAATACTACCGGAGGACGAAGTCGGATGACCCTGCAAGAACTGCCCTGTTCAGATGCACTTCATGCGGTTCGCTGTTCACACAGCCGCTGAATTCCATACATTCAAAATGTGGCGTATGTGGGAAGGGGGGCAGTGCCCAATGACTCGAGTCAAATCCATCCATGTGGTCTATGCTAACTGGTGCCCGCACTGTGTGCCGACAGCCGTGGAACCTATGAAAAAGTATGCGGCAGAACTCGGCGCGGAGCTCGATCTGCTTGACATAGACGTTGCTGAGGAAAAAGCGGACAGCATTGTAAAGGAGTATGGTGACTGGGCAGAAGATTACCTCATACCACAGGTCTTCTTTGAGCTTGATAACGGGAAAATGGTGCACGTCATGACAGGCTTCTCGGAAGGTGTGGAATTCACACGAAGCGCTGTGGAGAGGCTGCATGCGAGCCAGTTCTACAGAAAGCTCATTCCCAGCCAGTAGTTCAGTCCCTGACCACGTATCTGTCTGCGATTTTCCTCAATTTTGAAAAAAGAGGCAGCGGGGAGTAGCTGAATGAATGACCCCTGGATCTCTGGATGAAATTACCCATTTCTTCAATTGTGCTTATATTTGGATATGCGATGCGCAGAGCAGAAAGGAGTCTCGCGGCATCTGTGTGGAACAGCCTCTTGAGCGATGTGAATGGAATGGCCACGTGGCTGTCAAACGAGCTTTCAACGACTTCAACCGCATCCTTTCCATGCATTACGCCTCCCATCACATCCATCAGCAGCGGATAGTGAAGCGATATGTAGAAATTGTTCTCTTCGCACAGCAGGGCGGTCCTGTAATCGGGGTACGAGCCGAATGCCTCTGCATTCAGAAGTCGCGGAACGCCCATCTCACCGCTTTCCGGAATATCGGCTTTTGATACAAACGCATCATATGCGGAAACTGCGGATGCAAGGTTGCCAAATGTGACGGCTTGCCCGTTTTCCGCTGAAAATTTTTTCACTGTTGCAGACATGATTTCCCTTCTGCGTCTGATGTCCTGTGCTATCTCGGAAGCATCCGATTCCGGTATGAGCTTCAGCATGCTGTTGATGTCCCACATAGTCGCGTGCCTGACCACTGTCAATTCCATCATCGGGCCGGAGGGTACGTCGAATCCTTTGGGAATGCGGACCTCGAACACCTCGCTTGAAACGAGGTCAACGAAGGTGGCACGGTTCTTCTGGAATCTTGAAACTGTGAATATTGAGTTTCTCTGAGAAAGAACGTTTCTGAACACCGGCCTGACCCTGTCGCTGAGCAGTCTGCCGAATGTCGCCATGTACCACTCAGGTGGAAGCATTTCAACCGAAGGTATCACAAACATCGTACAGAACCACTGCAGAAACTCCATGCTTCTGAGTTCGGCGCTTTTCATCATTGCAGAATATTCAGGAGAAGAGTACTGTGTGTTGAAAATCCCCTCTGCATATTCCCTTGTGCCTGGCAGCACATAACAGGCAGCCCTGTAAATCTCACCCTCTGCATCGAAATGATTGTGAATTGAAGCAAACACACTGTTCCTGGCGAGAAGGTCTGAATAATTTGCCTTAAGGAGGGGAAGGAATGTTCTGTAGTTTTGCAGTACCATCTCAGTCAAATACCTGTGACCCGAAGCAACCGCACGATCAATTGTCTCCCGTATAGATTTGAGTGCGTTGATCGCCTCCTCCTTAGAGAAAGAGCCCTTCTGCACTCTGTCACTGAGCAGAGTGTTTCCCAGATTCTTCTCCAGCGTGTCATCGCCTGATGCTGTATATGTGCCGTCAAGGACGCGATCAATGGAGGAAAGCAATTCTGCTTCTGAGAGTTGCTGCCTGTACTGATAGTAGACGTACATCACAAACAGTGAGAGCAGCAACGGGTCTGAGGACAGCCTCAAGTCGAGTTCGTTAAATTCATCGGTCGTCGATTCACCGTCAGCGGGAACATGATGAGTATGACTTAACCTTTCCGAAATATTCAAAACCCAGCAGTGGCGGAAACAAAAGGTGTTTGAGAAGGTGTTTGATTTCTACTGAGGCAGCTCAGCGATTCCGTCTCAGGAACACAACTGCACCTGCGCCGATTACAGCCGCGGCTGCAATGAAGCCTGCAACTGCCACTGTGCCAACCGGGGGCAGTGCGGAAGCGGTTCCACTCATGCCGACTGTCGGGTCGTAGGCGAGCTTTGTGTAATTAGTGTTCCAGCCGGCAGGTGTGTTAAACACGAACCAGATGTGGGCCATGCTATCATCCTCTATACCGTGGCTGAACATTTTCACAGACACATTTACGAGTGTAGCCGTGCCATTACTGTATGTGGCATTAGCCTCTGATCCCCATGACACGAATCCAAGCTTCAGGAAGTTGCCCTGCATGACTGATATCCTGTTATCCTGTCCTGACTGAGCGGGCTGATTTTCATTCTGATAGCTGCCGCCATTGTTTCCATCACTGACGCTTGTGCCCGTTGAAGTGGGCACCTCACCCTGATTGCCCCTGATAGTCTGATGACCCGCAACGGCGACAACCAGTGCCAGCTTGTCTCCGGTGCTGTTTGCCCATGTCCAGTGGTTCACGAGCAGGTCGAACTTTACGTTTGCTGTTGACTCGTTTATATGGAAGACGATCTCGATACTGCCAGTGCCTATCGCCCTGACCGGCTGCATTAAGCCGCTGTCAGCAGGAAGAGCCTGCTGCCCGCTTAACGAATCACCCGGCATCCTGTTCACTGGCATCTGTCCAAGAGAGAACTCCGCAGACGTAAGCATGAATGTTATATTGACCATCTGCGACGCGTTGTCATATGCCAATGCCACACCGCTGCTGTAATTGAATATGCCCGGTGACGCGTTCATTTCTGCGAGGTCGGGGAATGCTCTCACAGTGGACAGCACGGCTACAGGTGTTCCGCTGCTGTTCAGCTCATAAACGCCGCGAACAGTTACAGTAAAGCCGGTAATGTTGCTATTGTTCCTGTAGAATATGTGCAGCATCGGCTTGAAACCCTGGAACTGGACTGTCACCTTGCTGTTCGAAATGATTATTGAATTATCATGACTCGTGACGGTCGGCATGCCGCTTGCCTGGTTGCCGTTTACCGATCCGTTGTCGCCCATGGCCAGAGAGGCCATGGATACAAACACCAGCGCCACCATAGAAGCTGCCAGAACTTTGTGCCCGATTCTCATTAAGATCACTGACACCAAGCTGCCGGCCTGTCTTAAATACATTATTTGACAGGCTTCGAACATCTGTTTAGGAACGCTGTCGGTGGCGCTTCAGTGCAAGTGTTGCCTTTATGCCTGACGCCAGTATGCGGTCAGTCTGTCCTGGAATGCAGCGATCAACTAAAAAGGTTTAAAAACAACACCTGTAATCCCATCACATTACACCGGTGATAATGAATGACAGAAGACGCCCAGATAAAGGCAGGTACTGAAACAGACGATTCGAAGCGTGTGCATCCTGGTGACATTGTTCAGCTTGAACTCGATGCCTGGATAACAGAAACTGGTAAATTGTTCCAGACAACCAGCAAGGAAAATGCACAGAAAGAGGAGATTTATGACGACAAGGCTGTTTATGGCCCTGTTTTTGAGATAGTGGGAAAGAAAAGGTTCTTTCCGGGACTTGAAAAGTCAGTGAACTCTGCATCAGTCGGACAGGAAATTGAAGTGCTCATAAAGCCGGAGGACGGCGCCGGAAGCAGAGACCAGAACCTTGTAAAACTCTACTCAATCAGAGAGTTTGAAAGAATGAATGTCGAACCAAAGATTGGAGCAGATGTCAGAATCGGGGAGAGAATTGGAAGGATAACCCAGGTCACAGTGGGACGGGTGAGAGTCGACTTCAACAATCCGCTCGCCGGGCATGTGCTGAAGTACAAATACAAGGTTCTGAGCAAGATCGAAGATCCGTTGGAGAAACTCAAGGCAATTACGGACATGTACTACGGAATAAACGTTGGTTTCAGCATGAATATCGAGGGAGACAAAGCAACTATTGTCCTTCCGGATTCCTGCAAACTCGATCAAAGATGGACGAATGCAAAACTCAGGGTGGTCGCGGAAGCCTACGAAATTATTGGGCTCAAGGAAGTCGAATTCATTGAGAAATACGTCAGGCCGTCACCTCCTTCTGCCATGGAAGAAAAGAAGGAGATTGTTCCTGAAGCGAAAACAGCCGAGGAAACGGGTGGCGCAGAGGCGAAGGGAGAGTCAGGGCAGGAAAAACAGTGAGCCGTGTGACAAACAGCGGCCGCTCTGCTTTCTGAAATTTTTGTGCCCGTGCCATTAAGATGATATTAAACACATAATTCAAGACCGCATACGGGACATCGCATATGCCTGAAGAACATGTTCGTACAAAATCTCTGTGGCCCTTAAACTGCCTGTTCGAACTGATGGCGAAGTAGCCACCCATCGTCGCTGGTATTAAAAAGTTTCAACAGTTCAAGCTTTTCAAACGGGCGTGTGGCCTAGTCAGGATATGGCACTTGCCTCCTAAGCAAGTGGTCGTGGGTTCGAATCCCACCACGCCCGCCATGTTCAGAAGAGCATCATTCCATGCCTCAACGCCGCCGCGTATGATTTGAAAGCGCAACTGAAGCGATTTTACACGTTGCCCGGAAATTACTGTTGAGTTGTGGCATTATTACCTGTAACGCACTTGCCGCAGCGGTCGGTATTCATGATTTAATTCCAGGTTCAGCCTGCCGCGGCCGGAATACCGATAGAGAGAGTGCTCACCTCTTTTCATATCAGTGACACCAGATAAGCAGACAGCAGTGTAACAAGCAACACAGGCACAGCAATAGCAAGACCGACTTTGACATAATAAAACGGTTTGATCTTTATGCTATTTTTCCGCTCCAGCGTGTAGAGCCAGAGCAGAGTAGCGAGGGAGCCAATCGGCGTGAATTTGGGACCAATGTCATTACCAATCACATTCGCATATATCAGTGACCGTCCGCCGGCTGCATGTGCGAGTGCAAGATTCCCTATCATGACAGAAGGCATGTTGTTCATAACAGCAGCCATGAATGAGAAAATGAAGCCGGTGAATACCATCGGCAGCGGACCGCCAAAAGTGAGTGCAGCGGAAATTGCCGATGATACCAGCTGTGTCAGGCCTGCCCTGCCGAGGCCAAACACTACAACATACATTCCGAATGAGAAGAGCACAATCTGCCATGGTGCCTCCTTTAAAATCTTCCTGGTGTCAATCCTTCTTCCTCTTCGTGCGAGGAGCAGAACTATCGCTGCGAATGGAACAGCAACTGCCGCTACCGGCAAGTTGAAGAATCCTCCCACAGAATATGCCACAACCAGCATTCCAATGATTGGTATGGCAAGACGAAATACAATCGGATCACGTATTGAAAGTGAAGGATCAGGAAGCTCACTGTGGTTGTAAACAGGCTGGATGCTCCTTCTGTAAAAGAACATTATCAGCGATATGCTGGCAATTACCGAAACAACATCCGGTATGATCATGGCTGATGCATAATCTATGAAAGTGATGTGAAAGTAGCTTGCGGAAACTATATTGACGAGATTGCTCACGACAAGAGGAATACTGCCGGTGTCTGCTACAAAACCGACAGCCATGACAAACGCCAGTGTCCCTTTCCTGTCCAAACCGATCTTGGATGCCGTCGCAACAACTATTGGCGTGAGAACCAGAGCGGCTCCATCGTTGGCAAAGAGCGCCGATACCGCTGCAGTCAGCAACATAACCAGCAGGAAGAGACGAATCGAGTTACCGGCTGCGAACCGCGCGATGCGTATAGCAATGTATTCAAAGAAACCCGCTTCATCAAAAACGAGTGTTATGACTATTACGGAAACGAATGTGAAAGTTGCATTCCACACTATATTCCAGACAATAGAAAGGTCGCCAAATGTTGTCAAACCAAGCAAAATACTTAGAGTGCCTCCGGCGATAGCCCAATACCCGATTCCAATGTTCCACGGCCGGCGAAGGACGAGCACGAGGACTGATACGAATATCGCCACCGATTCCAGAAACAGCATATCATTCATCACGGCACAACCCTAATCACACATTTACCCGGAAGCATGCTTCTGAAAAACCTGAATTTGCAGGATAGCGTGAATCACTGCCGGTCAGCGCGCATTTCCGCGAATTGGACGGAAGTGAGTTGAATATGGCAGAAATGGTGACAAGACTCATGCAAACACATGAGCGGCCATCTGCTGCTGCAACTATCCGGGGTAAGATGCTGCAAACACCGTACCAGCCGATGCGCCACTGGCTTCCAGCTGAAATATTCACGGCGACAGCCTGACCGGAATCGGTTTAATTGCGTTCAGAACACTATCCACAAATGGCGTGTCTCCGATGCTGTAAAAAGCCCACTTGCCAGTCTTTCTTCTTCTGACGATTCCGGCATTCTCCAGTATGCCCAGCTGATAAGACGCCATCGGTTGAGTCAGTCTGGCCGCACTTGTAAGTTCACACACGCACATTTCCTTTTTGCGAATGAGCATTACGAGCATAAGCC
The DNA here is from genome assembly GCA_027365715.1 of Methanomassiliicoccales archaeon. The sequence continues at coordinate 23,401 of DAHXLZ010000063.1, forward strand.
TGACCGGATCACCGATAGCGTCAAACTTTCTTGCAGCATTGCTGATTACTCCCTTACTCCTTTCTGAGCGCAACTTTTCTGCGTACTTTGCAGTTCTATCCAGTTCAACAGCAGTACACAAACCTTCGTCAGAAAGCCTCTTCAGCGCACTCTCATTTCGCCGGGGTATTTCACGCATGGCCAAACCTGTGCGTTACACTATATCAACATATTTGAATTTATTGATGTGATAATGAAGGATGACTGCATGCTGGCAGACAGATGCAACATGCCCGCTGCAGAATATCATGGAGAAAATTATTAAGAGTCAAATCAGGAAAGAACAAATACAGTTTATGACAGCTATCCAGAATCGCTCAGAAATTCAGGTCCCCGTCTTACCGTGAGCTCCTCCCGTGAGCTCCTTTACAATTGATTTTATGCCGTCTGTTACTGAAACCGTTGAAGCGAAACCAATGGTTTTTCTGCACTTGGAAGTGTCTGCGAGCGTCCGGTAAATGTAGTTGTTGATAGGGTTTTCAACATAGTCTGCCTTTATCTCCCTGCCTATGACACCGGATATCATCGCAATCAGTTCGTTGAGCGATGTCTCCCTTCCTGTGCCGACATTGAAAACACCGCTCTTCGCACTTGAGAGTGCTGCCTGCACATTAGCTTCGGCGATATCGTCGGCAAATATCAGGTCCCTGGTCTGTTTGCCGTCTCCAAAGATCACCGGTTTCCTTCCCTTTCCATCCAGTTCTAGTGCATCCCATAAGAACTGGGAGAGCATGTTTGCTATCTTTCCCTTCTTTCTTTCCCCGAGGCCATAAACACTGAAGTACCGCAGGAATACAACCGGCAAACCGGTAACCGTGGAATAAGAGCTTCCAAGCGCCTCCATTGACAGCTTGGATGCAGCGTACATATTTGGCGTAGATTCGATGAGTTGCTCTTCCTTTGACGGAAGAGGCAGATTCCCATATATGCTGGAAGTGGAAGCGGCAACAACCTTTGAAACATTCTCGTGTAGTGCAGTGCTGAATACATTCATACTACCCTCGACATTTATCCCGATGCCTGGTGCCGGATCAGGGTGGAACATGGGGGATGATGAGGCGGCTGCCTCATGAAAGACAAAATCACAGTCCCTCATCGCCTTTCTGAGCAACTGTATGTCCATTATGCTCCCTTTATGAAAGTCGATATCACCGTCTTCGGTGTCCTTTATGTCTATGCCGCTGACATTCCAGCCACGCTTCCTGCATACGACTGCAATCCTTCCGCCTATGAGACCTGAGACACCTGTTATAAGCACTTTCATGGATTCACTTCCTGTTTCAAATTTCAGCTGAATGACTCACCTGTTATCCGTTCAAACATGGCAACATACAAGTCGGATGTCTTTTTTACCATCTCTTCAGGCAATGCGGGTATAGGAGGCTCTGGAGACCTTCTCTTTCTCGCCATCTCCAGCATTTCGTGGTAACCGGTGTTCCTGTAATACTGCCTGACGAATTCTTTGCTGAGCTCTTCAATCCTGCCCTGAGAGTATGCGTCTGCATCCCACCATCTGTCCTCATCAGAAGTTCCGAATGTATCTACAAGCATGAGGTGCCTGTCCTTGTCGAATGCAAACTCCTTTTTACCGTCTACGTGTATGAGACCTCTACCGCTTACCTCCTCCTGGATGCGGTCGTCTATTCTCTCAATTGTTGATCGAATCGTATTCATTTCATTTTCCGAAAGACCCGAAATGCCCAGCGCCTCTTTGAAGGTAAGGTGCCTGTCGATCGGCTCCAGCTTGGTGGTAACTTCAAAGAACGGTTCATTGAGTTTTTCTCCGTATTTCGGTTTATGCCCGGCTCTGAAACCTATGTCCGCGGGTGTGATATTACCACTCAGGAGCCTGTCCATAAGACTGCCTGCAACATAATGCCGCATCACAAACTCAAGAGGTATCAGGTAGTTCCTCGTCGAGTTGTCGATCTTTGAATAATCATTGATAACTTCAACACGCTTTACGCGCATCCTGTTGGACGATACAAGTTCCCTGAAATGAGTCCTTATTCCCATATCCTTGACAATCTGAAACCAGATTGCGCTGGTTCTGCATAGTGTATCACCCTTGTGCGGTACAGTGTTCGGTATGATCTTATCGAAGACAGATATGTGATCCGTAAAAACGAATTCGAGTATGTCCGCGCCCGCTTCGTAAACTTCCTTCACTTTTCCCTTTCTGATTAATTTCAACAACATCACCGGGGGCAGATATTAACAAGGTTCAACTTCGACCATAAAATTAGTGGTTCTTAACAATTGCTGTAGAGTCGACACCGGCCGCGAGTTAGCAGGAGGCAGTTACACCAAAGACTTCCGAATGAAATTGCATATTGCGAATGAAACGATCAGGATTCATGTTAACTAACATCGAACTGAGATGAAAGCTCATCTCACTTCTCGGTCAGGCAGCGCCCTTCGTCCTCAGTTCCCTCTTCAATTTCTGTATTTCCTTTTCTGTCATTTTCCTTAGAGGAGGTTTAACAAATCCTGCATTGATTCCCCTGATCTTGAGAGCTTCCTTGATAGGCTGTATAGGAGGGCTAGTGAGCATTCTTCTCATTTCAGATATCCTGTACTGAATAGTGAGAGCTTTGTTCATTTCCCCGCTTTTGAACAGTTTGTGAAGGTGGACATAACTCTCAGGAAATGGATTGGAGTATCCGCTTATGCAACCATCCATCCCTAAAACGAGACCCGGTAAAAAGAAATCATCGGAACCGCAAAGGATAATTTTCCCCTTTGGTCTGCCGTTGAGGAGCTGAATGAGGTTTCTGAAATCTCCGCTGCTATCCTTGATGCCCAGAATCCCTGAGTGCTCCTCCATCATCTCCACCACCGTTTCAGGCTTTATCTGAACGCCGGTCATCGGTGGTATGTGATATATGAAAAGCGGGAGATTTGTAAGCGACGATACCATCGAGTAATAATGTTTTACAGCAGCCTCATCCGGTTTGTAGTAACTGCCGGGAACGGCTGCGATGGCGTCGACTCCAGTGTCCTCTGCGTGTGATGCAAGTTCCCTGACATTTTCGACCGAATTGTCACCAACATGAACTATAAGAGTGACTTTTCCGCTGCATCTGTCATGGCATATCTCAGTGAGCCTCTTCCTCTGACCGACGGTCATTAGAAGCCCTTCGCCGGTTGTACCGCCGGCATATATGCCATCCACCTTCCTGCTTATAAGAAAAGTCAGAAGTTCTGATAGAGAGGTTTCGTCCAGTTCCCCTTTTTCAGTGAATGGGGTGACCATCGCGACGAATACGCCAGAATAATTGGCACTCATTTTAATCGAAGGTGGTACATGTTTACCATATAATTGACTTTGCTGTAAACTCTCAAGATTGATAAATCCGAACAGCATTTCGAACTGATGTGATGATAAAAATAATGCTATTTGCCCAATACAGGGAAGTAGTGGATTCAGATACTATTCAAGTGGAAATGAAAGATGCTGGACAGTTGACCGTTGGTGAGCTTAGAAAACTTATTGGATATCAGCATCCGGCTCTTTCGGCTTATATGAACAGTGCGCTTATTGCTGTGAATGAAGAGATTGCAATTGATTCCATCAGTCTCGCGGAGGGAGATGTCATCGCAGCAATGCCGCCAGTGAGTGGTGGAACATGATCGTTGAGATAAGAGCTTCCTCAATATCGGAGGCGGAAGCGCTGGCAAAGCTGGACAGGAATGGATGCGGTTCAGTCGTGCTTTTCTCAGGTGTGGTGAGGCCGATAGAAGGCGAGAGAACAATCTCCTCACTTCATTACGAGCATTATCCGGGCATGGCAGAACGGACGATTACAGTAATCGCTTCGGAAGCGATGAAGAAATTCAAACTCAAAGACACTGTTGTAATACACAGGATTGGAGATGTTCCAGCTGGTGATATCAGCATCGTCGTGGCGGTCTCATCCGAAAGAAGGAAGAACAGCTTTGCTGCCTGTTCAGAAATAATAGACAGGCTGAAGACCACAGTGCCAATCTGGAAGAAGGAGACAGGAGAGACAACACAATGGCAGTCAGAAAGGTTGAAGCAAAGGGTAAAACAGAAACAGAAATGATCGACATTTCGGCGAAGAATGCTGTGCCGAGGATGGCGGTAGCACAAGGCACCATACAGCTGACTGAGAAAAGCATGACAGCACTGAGAAAAGGGATGGGCGTCAAGGGACAGATCTTTCCGGTTGCAGAAATTGCCGGAATTAATGCGGCAAAAAGAACACATGAGCTCATACCTCTCTGCCATCAGATTCCGCTCGATTATGTGAGAATAAAACTCATAGCGGGAAGTGACGGGGTTACTGCACGTTGTGAAGCTGCTGCACACTGGAAGACTGGTGTAGAGATGGAGGCGCTGACCGGTGTATCCGTAGCTTTGCTCACAATCTGGGACATGGTAAAATCGAGTGAAAAGGACAGCTCCGGACAGTATCCGGCAACTTCCATCGAAGGCATCAGAGTTGTGAAAAAGTACAAGGGGGAAACGAAACGGCCGTAGAAGAGCACAGGAAGACTTCACCGATTTCGGCAACATTCTGCATTGTTACAGTGAGCGACAGCAGAAACAGTCAGAATGATGCTTCAGGTGATGCGATTGCCAGAGCTGTCGAGGCATCTGGCAATTCCGTCCTGGCCAGAAAAATAGTGAAGGATGACAAGCGCATGCTGGACAGCGCCTTCGATGAGATGATGAGCACAGGCTGCAACGCCATAATATTCACCGGAGGAACCGGAATAACATCCAGAGATCTTACCTATGAAACAATTGCATTGCGTCTCGAGAAAAGAATAGATGGTTTCGGTGAGCTCTTCAGATTCATCAGTTACGCCGAAATTGGAAGTGCAGCAATGATGAGCAGAGCGTTCGGTGGCATTGCAGGAAGAACCATTGTGTTCTGCCTTCCTGGTTCACCGGATGGAGCCATGCTGGCAATGGAAAAACTGATTCTTCCAGAAATCGGGCATCTTGTAAGGGAAGCGAAGCGATGAAATGGAAATACAAAAAGCTCGAAGAGGCTGTCAGGGCAATTGAAATCAACACGCACTTACTGGGAAGAATTGAAAATTGCAATGTCGACTCTGCCGTGGGAAGAGTGCTCGCACGCAATGTGATTGCGAATATCAGCATACCACCGTGGAACAGATCGGCAGTAGACGGTTATGCAGTAAGGAGCGCGGATCTGAAGGAAAGAGGAAAGGTAACGCTAACACTTCTGGGTAATGTCTATGCCGGCGAATTTACAGATACGAAAATGCGTAGCGGATATTGCATGACAATAGCGACAGGCGCACCTGTTCCTGATGGTGCAGATGCGGTGGTGATGATGGAATATGCCAGTGCCAGTGGTGGAAGAGTTACAGTTTCCGGCAATGTCAGGAAATGGGATAACATATCCAGAAAGGGTGTGGACATAATCAGGGGAAGAAATATAGCAGCAAATGGAACACGCCTGACTGCCGGCGTTATCGGTGCTCTTTCCTCGCAGGGCATCGGTGAAGTTCCGGTGGCGGCAAGGCCCGAGGTTGCAATTATTCCGGGCGGAGACGAGATCGCAGCCCAGGGGAGCCATGCCGCCCACGGGCAGATATATGATGTTAATTCCCATGTCGTGGCTGCAGTGGTTACTTGTGCAGGTGGAAAGCCGTTCATACACAATCCCGTACGTGACACATCCGAAGAATTCAGGAAAGCGCTTGAGTGGGGTCTGGGTAAGGATATTTGTGTGTTTGTTTCAGGCAGTTCAGTCGGAGAGAAGGATCTCACCGCTGCAACAATAATCAGCCGGGGCAAGCTACTCTTCCACGGCGTCAGGATGAGACCGGGGCGTCCGACAATGTTCGGAGTCGTGGATGGTAAACCTGTTTTCGGTCTTCCAGGATATCCTGTCTCTTCATTCATCGGAGCTCATCTGCTTCTGAGAAGGTGTATCATGCGGATGACAGGAGAGAGGATCGTGGAGGAGCCTGCCGTGAAAAGGATATACAGGGGAATGGAACATGCTGCCCCCGAATTCATGAGCGTAATTCCTGTGAGGATTACTGGAAAGAGCGCGTACCCGGTTTTCAAGGAATCGGGGGCCATAACGAGCATTTCAGAAGCGTCAGGACTCGTCATGATTCATGCAGGAAAAAGCATCAGGAAGGGACAGCGTGTTGATGTCAGCCTTCTCTGAGCGTGTGTCACCTACACTTCTATGAACCTGAGGTCTTCTCCAGCTTCACAAATTACCGGGCCCGCGTCGCTAAGGACTTTGTGCTTTGGCTTAATGTATCCTGAAGGGAAACACAGCCTGTAATTGGGGCACCTGACAAAGTTGCATTTTCGCTGGTCTGGAGATATTATCGAACCGACGACGGCCTGCCGTCTCCTCACAGCAATAAGGTGACTCTTCTCCTCAACGCGGACAATACGGACACCTCCCTCATGAATGAAGCATTCATCGTGATGTTTTGGCCTGACTTCAACAACCGTGTAATGCTGTCCCGGGGTAAGATTCAGACATGCCACCTTCAGTCTGCACTCCCTGCACTCAGCAGCGGCACCATTGAAGATGAAGTCTGTTCCCTCTCTCGCGAGGTGTTCACCTATGAGTGTGATGTTGGACATCAGCCGTACCAGCAGTTAGTGATATATAATCCCAGCTTCCGGCAGTATCGTTTCTGGAAGGAATGCGGGAGCTCTCTGCTGGCAATTGAACGCGATCTGCGGAATCAGCTGATGTTTCTGCGTCACAGCCGGGATTCGCCTTTGCAATGCGAAGGTGGGAGCACTGTCATTAAACGAAGGTTTCGCAGTTTATAAACCCCCATCTATGCCGGGAAATCTGGTCGCCTCGCCGAATGAAAACAGGTGGACGATGGATGCGGTGGCAACATCCATCTTCTTGAGCTTCCTCACTGCGTGTATCTCACTCCCTCTGACAACGAGTTCACCCGCCTGCAGCTTCTCCAGTTCCCTGAGTGCCTGTTCTGCCGTCATGCTCATGCCGCCTTCCTTCAGTTTCAGCCTCGTGACGGAGGACAGCCGGCAGATGAGTGCGTGGACATAGACAGGACGGACACATCTCCCTTTTCGGCAGATAGCCTGGTCCAGACAGAGAGCGCCTTCAGTTCATTCGGCAACATTGTTCCCAGCGAGCATGCTGTGAAGGGCAGTACAAAGCTCGAAAGGTTCAGAGGGACAGAACTCACGGATGGCGTTTCCATCCTCACTTGCCGAAGCTCCCGGCATACGGAAGGAGATGTTCACAGCAGAGAAGAATGTTCAGTTTGTCTGAACAGGCACTCCTTCTCAGTTGCCGCTACAAATCGAAAGTGAAATTCCCGAATGATCACGCACAAAACCCTGTCGAACTCGGGTTTGATTGTCGACACATAATCGCTACATGCGAGAGAGTGACCTCTGTATGGCATGCCAGACAGAGAAAACGAGTGACCAGAGCATTATCAGCGGGATTATCTTCCTTGCAGGTCTCCTTGAGCGTTACTTGCCTTTCATCCAATCATTCATAGCGCGTTTATAAGCATCGGTGAGATGCTTATATTGTTCGTACCCGGCTTTCAAATTAGCGAGCAATCTCTGGCAAGAAGCTAATGCGTCATCTACATCAGATTTTTTTGTTCTTCAAAATTTTTGTGATTTTCAAAATCTTCAACTGATTTTGCAGACTCTTGTAACTTCAAGAAGGCGGTTTTTTATTTCGTTTTCTGATGTCTCAATTCTCTTTTCGAGGTCGGTGGCCCTTTTCATAGCAACGCTCTTCCCGCTCATCTCCGCTCAGCTTACCATTGCGCTGGTCTCAACCTGGATAAGTGCTTTCACAGTCGAAACAGAGAGATAGCCGGTTACGAGTGAAGAGTGCTGATTGTATATTACGGCGAAGACATAGTCGCCTATCTTTCCATATGCGATCCCCGAGTGCCCCAGTATGTCGAGCACCACAATGTTAGCACCCTTGTATGTTGTGTTCTGCATGCTGCCGCCGGAAACCTTGAGAATCGGACTGAAGAGCGTGCTCAGGTTCAGAAACTCCCTGTTTGAGAAACTCGTGCCTGTGAATTGCATGACAATGAACTGCAGACTACCAGCCGAGTTGTTGAAATACATGCCCTCCATCTTCACGGCACCGGGAGGGGCGCCTGAACCGGAGGGGGAAGAACTGATTACGCTTGATGCTGTGTAGTTGCTCGATCCTGTTGCTGTGTCCACCTGGGATGTCGATGGAAATCCGAAATGAGGCGCTGCCAGCAACGGCATAACAAAGACGAACACTATCACAGCCGCAACTATCAGTGCGACGATTCCCCCAAGAATATGAGTGGCTCTCATATTGCATCCATATCGAATGAGTGCTTAAGGAACTTGCTGCCTGTTTTTAACTCTGATTTCCCTCTGAGAAGCATTTATCCAGAACCAGCCAGATATGCTCATCGTGGGTGAAAGAGAACAGAGTAAAGATAACAAGCGTGCCTCTAGACCCGAAGTTCGATAAAATCCACATTTCACGATGGAAATGATCCATTTTGCCGAACTTCGATTTCAACCACTTCTGCAGGTGTTACCTGTTTCAACTTTACACACTGGCCAAAGTTGAGTAACGCCTTACAGACTCACCCTGGTAACGGCTTTACGCAATATGCAAATTGAATGGATTTGAAGAAGAAATAATGGGAATATTACAGCCAGACGGCTTCGGAAGAAGAGGGCACGAACTCGCCAGTTTTCAGTCAGATGGTTCTGTCAACTTTTCGTTGATTATTCAAATGATATTCCTCTTCCATATCTAACCAGCACGACATCTGCAGCCTTCAGATATCCCCTCTTCTGCCCTTTCTCCTCTACCTCTTTCCATACGTACCTGCCGTAACTGAATGAGCCGGATATTCTGATTCTCTTTCCCATGTAGAATACCGTATCACCAGATTGCAATCCGTATCTCTTTCTCCTGATGGA
>DAHXLZ010000074.1 GCA_027365715.1 Methanomassiliicoccales archaeon
GCTGTCGTCAGGAAGGCAGCGGACACAGCCTCTGTCCTTGTCATGGAGAAGCTGACGCACATACGCATGTCAAAGAGGAAGGGCAACGGTGACGGCCGCTCAATCAGGCGGCGCATCAACAGATGGCCTTTCTCGATGCTGCAGGAGGCAATCGAGTACAAGGCGGCATGGGCCGGTGTTACTGTAGAGTACGTCAATCCTGCATGGACTTCAAAGAAATGCCCCGCATGCGGGAAAGTGAACCGCAAACTCGGAGCAGAAAAGGTGTGGCAATGCCCCTGTAGTGTCACACACGACCGTGACCTGAATGCTGCGAGGAACATCTGGTCACGATCCAAACCAGTGTGTCTGCCTGTGACTCAGGCAGGAGCGGGAGGCTGATGAGGCGATGAAGCAGTTCAAAGACGCTGAGCAGAAACCTTCAAGCCGGATTTTCAATGAAAATCTGACAGAGTCACAAGGTTTATTGGCAACATAGTCAATAGTCATCACAGGTGCTGGCATGTTATTTATCAAACCGATATCCGGACGGAAACGTGTTACCATTGTTCCGTTCAGCCTGCTGGCGCTGACCGAATCCAGACCCAGTTCTGCGGAAGGACAGAAGAATGAAGACATTTCGGAAAGGGTATTTACAGACAGAGAGGGAAATGTCAGCGTCTTTGCTTCGTCGACAATCAAGACCAGTATAGAGTCGAAATGCGATGTCTGGATTGGCAGGGATGCCATGATCGATGGTAACGTAAGTGCCGGTGGCGACCTGATAATGGAGACAAATTCAAAGATCGGCGGATCTGTCAGAGTCGGTGGTTCGGCTCAATTCAAGGATGGCTCCGCAGTTCTCGGAGATGTGAATATACAGGGATCTGTCTACAGAGGTAACAACCCGCCCGAGCACATATTCAAACACAAAAAGACAGGCATCAGGCAAAGGGATTCTGGAAGCCCCGGTGAACTGCCCGACATCGCAGATGAGGTTGCATCGCTGATCAGCAACGGCAAAATGCAGCCTGGTTCAGTTGTCATCATACAGGAAAAGAAAACAGATCTCTCATACGCACTCATCAGAAGACTCTCCAACGAGGGGGTGCAGTGCATGATAATAGGCCGTGAACCGCCGGAGAGAGTGCAGTCTGTGAGATCCATTCGCGTAAACGAGGGTGATGTGATCTGGCTTACTACACTGGTTGGCAGGAGGTGTGTGAACCCGACTCATCTTGGAGTTGTCCAGAGTTCGCTCACGAAGTTCATCGATTCCAACAGGCGCGGCATTGTGCTGGTAGACGGCCTCGAATATCTCATTTCAAACAACGGTTTTGAGGCAGTGCTCAAATTCATCAACAGGATCGAGGACATGATAATAACGACCGGAATAACGGTCGTGGTTTCAGTCGACCCGAGAACTCTCGACGCACAGCATCTCGCGCTGATCGAGCGTGGTTCCGAGACAGTGTACAGCGACAGCAGCGCAGAAGAGACAGAAACTGTGCTGAGCACTGAGATAGAAGAAAAACTGAAGGAAGAGGCTGTGAGGAGACAGCAGCTGGAGGACAGACTGGATAATTACATTTCCAGGATTGAGAACGCCATTGTTATGACAAAGTCTGGAAACGAGGCGGTTCAGGATGGTCAGTCTGCCAGGCTGAAAGAACTTGAAGGTGCTCGAGAAATAATCAGGGATGAGATGATGGCAGCTGAGAAAAACATGCGGAATCGTGAAGCTGAACTTCTGGAGACAATCGAAGTCAGGTTCAGAGAGCTTACAGAGCCGGAGAGCCGGCGGAGTGCGCTGAATGATCTTGAGCGGCAGTTGAGGGAGAATTCCGGACTTCTGCTCAAGGCGGTCCTGCTTGCTGAACGTCTTTCCATGGATAAGGTCAGGGCGGAAGAGACTGCGTCGAAGAGTTTTTCAGAGCAGGCAGACAGAAATCAAACATAGCGGAGACGTTTTTTGCGCCGCAGATATGCCGCGGCCACGATACCGGTTATGAGCGGGAGCGCTACTGCAGGAAGATAAGCTGTTAACGGGACCTGTTGCAGCACCGTGAAGACAATCTGCCCTGCACTTGTATTGCTGACGGAAATTATGTAAGCACCCGGAGAACCGGCAGGTATGGTGAATACAGTGGTGAATGATCCGGAACTGTTTGTCCGGACTGTACGGCCCGTATTGCTGCCATCCCAGAGTATGCTGATGGAAGTTCCTGACGGGAAGCCTGTTCCGGAAAGTGTTACCCTCCCGCCGGTGAAACCGCTTTTGGCACCGGACGAGATGGATGGTGACATAAAAAAGAGAATTGGCGTCGCGTTGTTACCCCGGTCGTCCTGGGCACCAAACAGCTCCGGACCGCCGGGAACTGCCGGAACTTTCAATCGAATTGAGAAAGAGCCGTTGCTGCCGCTGACCGCGGTCGTGCTGGCCCCGCCTGAGTACCAGAAGAGCCTGATCTGCGAATCAGGCAGAAAATAATAGCCGTTGACCAGCACAGTGACTCCTGACCTGACAACGGCGGGATTTGAAATCAGCAGAGGTCTGATAGTGAAGAAGGTGGAGTTTGACATCAGGCCTGACGAAGACTCCAGGCGGAAATTGTATTTCCCGGCAGTCCTGGCAGGCACGGTCAGGGAGAGAATCGATGTGCCATTTGCCATGACAGGAGCGGATACATTACCGTAAGCGCTGCCGTCAACCAGCAACTTCACCATGTCTCCCGGATAGAAACCGGTCCCTGTGACAGAAACCGGCATTCCCGGCGAGCCCTGATCTGCCGACAGGAGTATCGAAGTCTGATTCAGAGAAAAATTTGAGGACGCCGTCTCGTAGCGTGGAGAAGATGCATACACTTCATGAGAGCCGTTTGATGAGCGTGGCACGACGAATGCAATAAATCCCTTTCCTGAAGTGTTGAGCTTTCCACTGACATTGAGGTTAGATCCCGGCCATGTAACGTACACTGTTCCATACGAAGGGAAACCGGACAGCACTGTCAGCACGTTCTGACCCGCATAACCGAAGGATGGCACAAGCACCATCATGGGAACAATTGTGCCTCCTCCCCGGATGGCCATATAGTTACTGAGGCGTACGGTATAGTTACCCCCTGGCAAATCAGGGATATTAAGGCTGACGTAGCCTGCACCATTATTATCGGCGTTAATTGGCGATTGCCTGACTGAAGTATTATCAATTACAGGATATCCGGCATAGAAATTCGCCGGAAATCCTGAAACCATTATCGTTACAGGACCGCCCGTGTGCTGTCTTGCAGGATACAGAGAAATTTCCGGGTTAAGCGACGGTTCGGAGGAGATGCCTGCCGGAGTCAGCTGAAAAGCAGCACTTCCTGAAAGGATTGACAGGGTGAATGGTCCCGCGCTCAGGTTACCCAGAAGTGTTATTGAAAGGCCGGCAAGGATGCCATAAGCATCTGATGACACGACTCCGTTCTCCGCAGCCACTGTCCTTCCTGAGCTGTCGATAAGTTCTGTGGAATTATTCTGGACAGTATAATTTGGAGGCAATCCGCCGATTGGGCCAAATGCAACCCTGGTTCCATATGCGCCGCGGGTTGAAACAATAACTGTGGAATTGAGCCGTATGGTGGTGCCGCTCGTGACTGACCGGGATGTCGAGTCGCTGCCCCGACTGTTCCCTGCCTGTTGACAATATGGCTGGATTCGATGGCATGATGAACCATTCTGCTGCACTGTTGAAATAGATTGCCGGAGAGGCGCTGGTGCAGTCACCGCCGAAAATGGCATCTGAATCAGCATCAGTGCCGCCAGTGACACGGCAATCCATATTTTCCACGACATAAAGCATGACACTCCGGTGACGAAACGAAATCCGAAGCCTAATTCACGGAAGCCCGGAACATTACTCTCTTTCAGCGCAGGAATATGCTGATTCCCGGCTGAATATCAACGGTGATAATGTGTGCTTTAAATATTAAAGGAGTTGCCAGTAGTCGCGATTCGATACACTTGCCAAATACGAAGGGAATCCTGCTGGAAATTGATTCACACCGTTTTGTTTCGGGGGAGGTCTACCTGATAGAGGAATCAAAGCCGTCGCTCTTTTTTGAAATTTATGCAGAAACTTCTGTGCAGGGTGTCAAAACACTGCTGATTACGAGACAGTATCCGGAAAGGGTGCAGGCCCTTTACAGCACTGACGGTTCCAACGTAGTCTGGCTTACACACGTTATCGGAAGAGATTGTGTTGAACCAACACAGACAAACCTTATACTCAAGAAAATTGTCTCATTTAACAAGGACAATTCGCCGTGCATAGTTATGCTTGACGGGGTTGAATATCTCATTAACCAGAACAGTTTCGATCTGGTGATGGGTTTCCTCAACCACATCAGGGACCTCCTGATCATCAGGGATTCAATTCTGCTGGTTTCGCTTGACTCCCATACACTGGAAAAGAGGGAGCTCGCGCTGATTGAAAGGAGCATGAATGTAATTTCAGGCACATCTGAAAGTATGCCGGCCACGGTGCTGGCACTCGAATCCGGCAGCATAAAGATAATGAAGACTTCGAATACAAAATTATGATGCGTGAAACACTTTCAGGAATTTCCCTTCGATTTTCTTCTGTAAAGAGCCACTGAAGCTATCGACATCACCACCAGCGCCGCGGCAAGAGGAAGTATTGCAGTGGCAGCTGCGGAAACCGGGGAGAAAATGCCGCCGGACGGGGAACCGGATGCAAGCCGGACACTTGAGACCGGATTGGGAGAACTGACGGCGACAAGCGTGTAGCCGCCGACGTGCGTTATGTTATAGGAAGTGGAATTGCCGGGATTGTCAAGCAGCAGCGATGTCAATTCTGCCTGATGCGCAGACAGCTGGCCGTTGACATAAACAGACGCTTCATTCCCCGTCAGGTTGTAAAGTCCTCCTCCAAAGAGGAATACCATTGTCGCCGGACCGGCAGCACCATTATTGCCGACTGACAGGTAGATATTGTTCTTTGCGATACTGACGGATGTTACTGAAACTGAAGGAGTGGCGTAAGAGGACTCATACGAAAATTTGCCGCCGGACAGAGTTGCGGAGCCAAAGTAAGATACCACACCCTTTGACATTCCCTGAGCGAGGTAACTCAGTGCGGAGTTAAAGGCGCTTACCGAGTTGGGGACCTGAACTGCCGAGAGGAATGAATGAGCATGAACTGTAGTCTGCACCTGATTAGAGACGGAAATCTGTCCGGTTGATGTGTTACTGAGGTTGAGCTGCGAGCCGCCTGACATGATGTATCCGGTCATGTTTGCATTTGAATACGATATCGCGTTGAATCCCTTCTGGGCGGCTGAGACTACAGGGAACTGTTTACCCGACAGTGTAAGGCTGGTGGACAGTGTAATTGAGACGTAAACATTCACATTGTTCGAGTAAAGCTGTATTATTCCCTGGGGGTCGTCGTGGATTATGAGCAGAAGGGACGGAGAATAGATGTAGAATATGGATCCCCTGACACCGCTCGTGAAAATTTGAGTCCCGCCCGTAGGAGAGAGAAACGACATATAACTGAACAGCGGGGCCGGGAAAGCCGAAATTGAAGTCTGATTCAGCTCGAAATTGACTATTTCCGGTCCGTAAACACTTACGCCGTTCAGGAGTGATTCAGAATAAGATGCAAGAACAAAATTCACATATTTTCCATAAACAAAAGAGTTATTTACAACAAAGGGCGAAAACAGCGATGTCGAAGACTTAACTGAACCATAATAAGACTGGTTTATGGCAGACTGGAATACTGAATTCATGTTTGTAGCCACAGATGGCGATGTGGTCTGAGCCGGAGAGCTGGAAAGCAGCTGCCCCTGAACCGGAATGATGCTTGCAGCGAGCATGAACGAAATCATTACTGCCACATACAATGTTCTTTTCCTTAAGTTCATTACAATCACGGTGTAATTCCGGCTTTTTCAGTTGGTTGTAACACTATATAACTGTTTACAGAATAATTTTACCGTTGAAACTCTAATGCCATGGCGCACGCATTGCCCCGGGCTTAAAAATCAATAATAAGCCCACACTGTATGATGGTGATCACATGAGCGAAATCGTATTGTTCCTGGTTTTCCTGGTGCTTGGCTTCTCTCTGCTGCTGTTCGCAATATCACTTATCAGCTCAATCAGGGTGAAAAGCACGAAGACAGCGCTCCTTTCTGCCGCATTTGGCTTCTTTTTCCTGAAGGAAGTTTTCACTCTTTATCTCGCACTGACACAGGGGGCAGCTTACTCCGGCCTGCTGGTGGTATCGAGCCTCTTTGACCTTGCTGTTCTCATCTTATTCTATGCGGCAGTGTTCAAATAATGTGGGAAGCGGATGGAAAAAGACCCTTTATCCCTCGAAACCAGGCGTCTGATATTTCAGCTTGTCAGAGACAGGCCGGGAGCGTACACCCGTGAGATAGAGAGAGAGCTGTCAATGCAATTCGGCCTCATACAGTACCACCTCGGCGTGCTGGAGCAGATGAATCTTCTCACTTCGGTGGACGACGGTTTCAGAAAAAGATATTATGTTTCGGCCGAGGTCAGCAGGTATGACAGAGAAATGCTCTCCGTCCTGAAGCTCAAAACTCCAAGGAGGATAGCCATTTACCTCATACAGAACGGGGACAGCACATTCGATGAGATACTCTCACAGTTCAAATTCACCAAGAGCGCGCTTTCATTTCACATCAGGAAACTTTTCGCGTCGGGCATAGTGAAAGAGAACAGATCAAGCAGCAGGACGACCTACGAAATAACCGAAGTGGATGAGGTAGTAAGGATAATAATCACTTACCGGGCGACTTTCCTGGATAATGTCGTGGACAGTTTCATTGATTCCTGGCTTCAGATATGATCCCATGGCAGGCGGGCGCAGCAGCAGGTTTCAAGTTTACCTCAGCATATGGTATGTCAGGGGCATGAGAAATGTCTGCTTTTGAGCTTGACAGAACTGATCTGTCCATACTGCGGGTGATGCAGGAGAATGCGAGGAAGAGCTACAGGGACATAGCAAGGGAGCTTGGCATGTCCCTGAATACTGTTTCATCAAGAGTGAAGAGAATGGAGAGCGATGGAATCATAAGGGGGTACTCCGCCCTGGTGGACCCTTCCAGGACGGGTTTCGATATGACGGTCATCATAGGCATTCAGATATCGAGGGGCAAGCTGATGGAGGTACAGAAGAGGATTGCCGCAGACGGGCACATCTCTGCAGTGTATGACGTGACGGGCGAATGGGATTCAATCATAATAGCAAGGTTTGCGAGCAGGAATGATCTCAATGCATTCATCAAGAAGATACTGACCACGGAATATATTGAGAGGACTCTCACACAGGTTGTTCTTAACACAGTGAAGGAAACGTACCTGCTCCCGTTCTGATGCCGGGAGCCTTTACGCCACAGCGCCTGCGGGTGCTGCTTTGCCACACCGTTGAAGGTGTCCCGATGCATTGAGTTAGCGGAAAAAGGCAGGCTGCCGCACGTCTCCATCCATCCGGCAATATGTGTTGAGGTGGGACTCGACGTTCGATTTTTGTCTAGAAAGGTAATTAAATCACAGAACTAGCGATAGTCAGCAGAGCAAATACTCATGGTGCCGCTATGAATAAATCAACAGCATACGTAATTGTAGCAATAGTCGTGGTGTCAGGCCTGCTGATTGTCTTTCCTGCCGGAAACGCATCAGCCGCGGGAGCAACACTTACGGCAAATAACGCATACGGGACAACCCAGTCAAAGTTCACTGTGGACGGAGCACTGTTCTTTGGAGTGTACAATGCCGCCGGGAACACGCCTGTGACAGTTTCACTGATCAACAGGACAGGCGGACAGACAGTGAATACCATGACTGTTATTACGTCCTCTTCCGGGACATATCAGTCCTGGGTTTCGGCCAATTTTAACTTTTTTGATCTAACCGGAGTGGCTACGGGGAGCTACATTCTGCAGGCATCTGTTGCAGGCACGCAGATCGCAAACACCAGCCTCGGAATATACAATCCTGTGTATTCCACCTCCATTGCCCTGACACTGTCCAACTACAACACACCAAACAAATATATTCTGAGTTCGGACACGGTCTATGCATACGCGAAGAGTGTTGACCAGTTTGGCAATCCGATGAGCGGAAATACAAGTGCGGGTCTGCAGATCGCTGCCATTACACTTCCGTCAAATTACCCGCCCTCCTATTCGAGTTTCCTTGGATATTATACACCTGACGATTTTGGCATTAGCTTAATCAGCTTTCCAGCTTCAACCGCTTATATAGGGCCTGCACCATATAATCTCACAACTTATTATGCAGGCACGCCGCCCGGCTCCTCCACCCACGATCCAAAGACAGGCAACTCGATATACTACGTGATAAACAGCCAGGTGACAATATCGCCTGCATCAGCCAACAATGTTTATGGCCAGGGGATGCTGATCAAATTCAGCGGCCAGTTCTCGCCGTTCAGCGGTTACGTCAACGCATCGATTGTCAGCATGCAGACAGGCAGCATGTACTTCAACCTGACAAACAGCATTGTCAGCTCAGGCAACTGGAACGCATCCTATTACGTCAATTACAGCGTTCCCGATGGAAGTTATTTCTTCAATGTCAGTGAAGCATCCAATGGATATCAGTTTTATTCGACGGTGATAGCATTCCAGGCAATTTCAATACAGGCTTATCCCGATGAGTACTCATTCGTCCCTGGCGAGCCGGCATCAATATACTACACAGTTACTAACACATCCAATAACGCGCCGGTGAACAGTTCCAGTGTCACCTACACACTGAACTACACGAGCAGCGCAGGAAAACAGACTGAGAGCGGTGTCGTCTCAGGCGGCGTTCTCAACACACTCATCCCGGCTTCTGCACAGTTCAGGTCAAGTGTTTATATCACACTGAAAGCGGTTGACCGGTACGGTCACAGCGCCAGCACCATAGTGGTTTTAGGCGTAAATCACCTCGGTAGCGATGTCTTTACGTCTTCTCTGTCATACACGCCTGGAGAGCCGGTACTTGTGACAGTCTATGCGTATGTCAGCGGCTTCAGAAATTTCCCGAGTTCTCCTGTAGCAGGTGCATCGGTTTACGCAAACATATCGTTCCTTGGCACACAATTGGCGTCATACAGCCAGAAGGGGCTGACCACAGACGCACAGGGACAGGCTTCATTCGTGATCATATTCCCGTCGAATGCGTCGCCTGGAACTTACACTGTCAACGCCAGCATCGGTGCCTACAGCTGGAACAGTGTATCGACGGCATCCTTTGATTTGATCAGGAGCGTGGCACAGTACACCCTCATTGTGGTTCCGTCACAGGTGGAATACGTGAGCGGAAGCCAGTTCAGTGCGGCATGGCAGCTTGTAACAAACGGTACTGCGGTCTCCGGCGCAACGGCCTCGTACTCGGCAACAATCAACGGCGGTGCAATCATGGCCGGAACAAGCTCAACCGGAACAATAGCGTTCCAGATCCCGCAGGGACAGTGGGGCTCAATGGATATCAGCCTCAGCGCAGCTGACGCTGCCGGAAACAGAGCATCTACAACCGTAGTCGTACAGGTGATGGAAGCTATGCTGATACTCAACACAGGAGGCAACAGTTACGGGCCTTCACAGAAGGTGCAGGTTTCATATTATGTTCTGGGCAGCGGCTTCTCCTCACCCGAATACTACTACACCATAACTGATGGAGCGGGAAACGCTGTAATGAGCGGAAGCACGCTGAAAACATCGTTCGTCTTCACTGTGCCGAAAACGCCCTCATTCAGTTATTCGATTGATGTCACGGCAGCCAACAGCACATCCGGAAGGACGGTCAGCACAACAAACTCGATATATCTGCAGACCGGTTTCCAGCTCTTCTTCACAGTCTCCAGTTCAAGCTTTGTGACAGGGACATACACATCAGGACAGCAGGTAAAAGTTTACTACCACATCTCAACTTACCAGATGTCTTCGTCCTCGCCCGTTTACACAATACAGATAGAGGTTGCAGGCTTCCCTTCGTCTTCAGTCACTTACACTGTGACCTCCAGCAGCGGTGTCCTTCAGTACACAATCCCGGCGAACCTGGGCAACGGCAATTACATACTGGGCGTCTCTGCATTTGACGGCAACGGCGGTTCAAGCACTGCAATACAGAACTTCGCCGTATCCAACTCGGAGCCTGTATGGAATTACAATGTTGTCGGTGGCGTAAGCCTTGGTTCAGTGATCTGGGGACTGATAACACTCCTGGCGATCGCAGTAGCATTCCTGGCGTACACCGGCCACAGGCTCCACCCGAAGGGCGAAACAGTAAAAGAAAGCCAGAGTGAGCCGGCAGCTGAGAAGGCCGGGAAGGATGCGAAAGAGGAAGAGAAAAAATAATCGGGAATATACGGTGAGCCCTTCAGAACGGACTCACTCAATTTTTATTGAGCAATAGCCAACAACATCCCTCATACGCTGC
>DAHXLZ010000076.1 GCA_027365715.1 Methanomassiliicoccales archaeon
GGCGCCTCCCTTCCCGTGAGTACCCCGAATGTTACGAGCCTTCCCTTGTTTTCGACATGTGAATAAGCATCAGTCCAGAAATTTGTGCCAAGCGAGTTCAGGACTATGTCTGCTTTGAAATCCTTTGGAATTTCACCCATCCTGTATGTCTCCCTGCAGCCATACTCTCTGAGCCAGCTTTTTCTGGAAACCCCGTAAACTTCGAGTCCCATAAGATTTGCAAATTGAGCCGCAAAAATTCCGGTGTTTCCTGATGCACCGTAAATCAGTATCTTTTCGCCGGCTTTCGCGTTGGATCTTATCAACGATCTGTAAGCGGTCAGGGCACCGATGGGCAGTGATACCGCGAGGTCGTCCTCAATACTTTCCGGAATCCTGAAAAGGTTCCTCTCCGGGACTGAAACATATTCAGTGTATGCACCGTTGGTTACAACGCCCCAGATGCCGCCGTTAACACAGAGATGCTCATTGTGGGATCTGCACATGCTGCACGTGCCGTCAAATGACCTGTTGTATATTACCACCCTGTCTCCCCGCTTGAATCGTCTGCTGCTGGACTCCACTATTCCTATTGCTTCCGATCCTGGAATGTGCGGGATGGGGGTAAGGCTGTACACTATTTTGCCATGAACAAGGTTGTAATCGATCGGGTTTAAACCGGCCTTTGTGATTCTTACCAGCACGTCGTCGTAGCCGGCGTTGGGCTTTGATACATCAACCAGCCTGAGGTTCTCCTTGCCGAATTCCGGACCTATCGTAACAGCTTTCATGACCAAAAATAATATGGGAGATATAGGACTTTTCGATTTTGAAGAATGGTTGAAGAAAGTTTAATGGAAAAATATGGTTAGTTGAGGACAGCGCCTTCAGAAGCGCTGCCGACCAACCTGGCGTATTGCGCGAGAAGTCCTCTCTGGTATCTCGGAGCCGGTTGTTTCCATTGTTTCTTTCTCTCGTCGAGTTCCTTTGCAGTGAGGCTGACTTCCAGAGTTCCCTTGTTGCCGTCAATAGATATAACGTCTCCATCCTTGAGAAGCGCAATTGGACCACCGACATAGGCTTCCGGAGATACATGCCCGATCATTATTCCTCGTGTAGCACCAGAAAAACGGCCGTCGGTGATCAGGGCAACATCCTCGCCGAGTTTCTGTCCCACCACTGCTCCGGTGACTGCCAGCATCTCCCTCATTCCCGGTCCGCCCTTTGGACCTTCATACCGGATCACAATGACTTCTCCGGCCGATATGTCGCGTTTGTCCACCGCTGCAAAAGCCGCCTCCTCACTGTCGAAGACCCTTGCCGTCCCCCTGAATGTCTTTACCTTTGTCGCTGAGACCTTGAACACTGCACCATCAGGTGACAGGTTACCCCTCATTATTTTCAGACCACCGGATGACATCAACGGTTTCTCAATCTCTGCCACCACATCATTCTTTATTGCGTTGATCTCAATTTTCTTCAGGTTTTCCCCGACGGTTTTTCCTGAAACTGTCATTGCTTCTAGATTCAGGTATCCCTTCTGCTGGAGCTTCTTGAGTATGAGTGGGACCCCACCGACATTGTACAGATCAGGCATCGTATATTTCCCGCTGGGTTTCATGTTAACTATTTCCGGGGTCTTTTTACCTATTCGTTCAAAATCATCAAGTGTCAGCTTCACGTTTGCCTCATGGGCTATTGCCAGAATATGCAAGACAACGTTCGTGGAACCGCCTGATGACTGGAGAACAGTAATTGCATTCTCGAAAGCTTCGTAGGTCAGGATATCCCTGGGTTTGATGTCATTCTCCAGAAGGTGCATTACTGTTCTGCCGCTCTCGTAAGCAAACTTGGGCTTTTCTCCATTAACCGCAGGAGGAGCTGCACTTCCCGGTAGTGCAAGACCAAGTGTCTCGGTCATCATTGCCATTGTATTGGCAGTGTAAAGACCTACACACGTTCCGGCTGTCGGTATCGCCCGGTCTTCCATCTGTTTCAGTTCCTGCAGCGACATGCTTCCGGCTGAAAATTTCCCGACTGCTTCGAAAACATCACCGATGGCTATATTTTCTCCCATGTAGTTACCGGCCAGAGTGGAACCTCCGTAAAGAATGATAGATGGAAGGTTCATCCTTGCCATTGCCATCATAATCCCAGGTGGGGTCTTGTCACAACCCGATATTCCTACGAACGCATCATATCCGTGAGCATTAACAGACAATTCCACGGTATTTGCAATTATTTCTCTGCTTATCAGGGAATACTTCATTCCTTCTGAACCCATTGCTATCCCGTCGATAACAACCGGAGTCGTAAACATCCTTGGGGTACCTCCGGCCGACCTTATTCCCTCCTTGGAACTGTTGCCCAGTGCAAGAGTGTGAATATTGCACGGACCGGCTTCGCTCCATGCCGTTGCTACGCCCACTATGGGTTTCTCCAGATCGAAATCCGTCAACCCCATTGCCTTCATAAAAGCCCTG
>DAHXLZ010000087.1 GCA_027365715.1 Methanomassiliicoccales archaeon
GGGTGCCGAAGTCAGGTGCGCGGTGGACAGAGAGAGAAGGATGAATCTCATGCGGCACCACACAGCAACGCATGTTCTGATAGCAGGTGCGAGAAAGGTGCTCGGTAATCATGTCTGGCAGGCCGGTGCCCACAAGCAGAGCGATGTGGCCAGGCTGGACATAACACATTATGCGCAGCTTACCAGGGGGGAGCTGGAAGAGCTGGAGGAGACGGTAAACAGTATCGTGTTCGAGGACAGGAAGATTACCGTGGAAGTCATGAACAGAATCGCAGCAGAAGGCAAATACGGTTTCAGACTCTACCAGGGCGGCGTCGTGCCTGGAAGGGACATAAGAGTGGTGACAATCGAAGGCTGGGATGTTGAGGCCTGTGCCGGGACGCACTGCGAACGCACAGGTGAGATAGGCACTGTCAGGATAATTCAGACGCAGAGGATACAGGACGGCGTCATAAGAATAGAGTTCGTGGCCGGGCTTCCGGCCCTGCGCGCAATGCAGAAACGCAGCGCACTCCTGGAAACTCTCCGCGAGCGGCTCAACTCAGACGAGGAGCATATCGAAGGCTCGGTGGAAAAACTGCAATCAGAACTGAGGAAGCTGGAAAAGAGCATGAGGGAGATGGAGAGCTCCTCGCTCGAAGCTCTCTCAGGACAGCTGTTGAGGGATGCCCATGTGGTAAACGCGACGAGGATGGTGCTCTGGTTTTCCGTTACGGATGCGAAGACGATGCAGCCTCTGATGAAATCTCTGACCGCTTCGGCAAATGTGCTCGCGGTGCTCGTCATGCGTGGAGAAAAGAACAGGATAATGATAGGAAGGGGGCCGGGATGCGGCATTGACTGCTCCGCACTATTCCGCCACATCAGCACAGAGTTTGGAGGTACGGGAGGAGGCAGCCCCGATTTCGCACAGGGCGTGCTCAGGGCATTTGATGAGAAGAAGCTCGTTGCGACAGTACGCGGCGCCGCATGACGCTATAAATGCTCTGATTGGCCAAGCGAGAATTCGTTGCCGTACGGATCGCGGAACATTGCAAACTTAATCCATCCCCTGTCCTCAGGCTTGCTGGTGAATTCAACTCCCTTGGAAGAGAGTTCTTCGTATGTGCGATCGATATCGGCACAGCAAAAGCCTATTCCCGTGTTTCCCGGCTCGAGCGGTCCTTCACACAGATGCAGGACGGTCTGAGAGCCTTCCGGGGCTGCCGTGACCCAGTGCCCGTGGCCCTCCAGGGATGATGTTCTGAAACCCAGTTTTTCGCCGTACCACTTCGCGGCCGCGGCCGCATCGGAGACCATTACAGCCATATCAATGATTTTCGTTATCATCAAGGGAAAATATGCGCGACCGCATACTTAAACCAGATTGCCTTCGCGCGATGTTCTTCATATGGGATGGAATAGACCGTACAGGCAGAAAGAGCCTCCATTTCCTGATTGCGCGAGCTACGGGACAAACACTTAAATAATTATCCATGTGTTAGATAATCCTGCAAGTGGATAATTTGAGATTCTACGATCGTGAAAGAGAAATGGCGGCCTTATGGGATGCAGTTAGACAGAAAGGTTCAGCCATGGTCACTATAAGCGGCAGACGAAGAGTGGGAAAAAGCAGACTTGTGGATGAATTCCTGAAGGAGAATAGAGGTCTAAGAGTAATGGTCGTGCCGAAAGAAGAGAAGCAGGTGGCCAATGATTTTGCAGATGCTCTTTCGGACGACTACAGACCTGTCTTCAACACGGTGAAGGATGCACTCGAATATTTCTTTGTAAAATCCGGGGAGCGCATTCTCTTCATAGACGAGTTTCCGAATTTCCTGGAAGTAAACCATTCAGTGCCAATCGAGCTGCAGCGGTTATGGGATGCGTATAAGGACAGAACGGACAAGATATTGATCGTTTCGGGATCTTATACAGGCATGATGGACAGGATTTTCATCGCGAGGAAGGCGCCACTCTTCAACCGCGCGACCTTCAAGATTCTTCTCGAGCCTCTGCAGGAGAAATACATCTGGAGAATCCTGCGCGAAAGCATCGGCATGCAGGACCCGGTCGAGATGATCAGGACATACTCGATTCTTGGAGGAATCCCGTACTACTATGAGCTTATGGAAAAGCAGGGCGGCAAGAATGCCGATACAATGTCATTGTTTTTTGGATTGGGGCAGCTCAGAGAGGAAGGCCAGGATGTACTGAGACAGGAATTTGGTTCTGCCTATAAGAGGTATTTTGCCATTCTGGAAGCGATAGGCAGTGGCCTGGTTTCTTCCGGAGAAATAGCAGATAGAATAGGATTGCGGCAGACTACCCTGTCCAAATATCTCATCTCGCTGCAGCTGGATTTCAAACTGATACAGCGGATTGTCCCGTTCGGTCGGAATCCACACAGAAGCAAGAAAGGCATTTACCTGATTAGAGACAACCTGCTGGCCTTCTGGTTCAGTCTTGTGTACGGGAAGATACAGCAACCGTCCACGGAAGCTCTCAACACCTTTGTAGGCAAGAGGTTTGAACTCATGTGTGCGGACTTTCTGATGACGTATCTCATGAAGAGAGGCGAGCACATAATTGCATCCGGCAGATGGTGGGGGAGTGTGGAAGTGGAGAAAGGTAAACACGAGCAGCGGGAAATAGACCTGATTGTCGAAACGAACAGATGTCTGTACATAGGCGAATGCAAGTGGAGTTCCAAAAAAGCAGGAAAAAAGGAACTTGAACACCTCAGGCAATCCGCCAGAGCGCTCAAGACAAGAAAACCCATAACCTTTGTATTGTTTGACAGGGCCGGATTCGATTTGAAGGCCGAAGATGGCCTTCTGCTCTTTGATCCGGGTTCCATGGTGAGGGAAAGTGACATCGTGCTCCCTGCAAGCTAGGATGCTTCCCATGACTTTCGTCCGGGCGGTTCACAATTCGAGGGGAACAGCCGCAGAGATCCTTGAGGGACTACAGCGTCCCATCGGGTCTTGCATTCTATCCTCGTGTGTTGATTACGGCATGCCCTGCTGTACTGAGTCAGACGCATCCGTTCCCACAACCAAAAGGATGCACTCCCTTTCATCCCCCCAGCAAGTTGTGGGTCTTCCCGCACGATATCATAATGCACGGAAATGTTCAGGAAATACCGATCCGGAGAGCGTGATTAATAGACCTTGTCAATTTCCGTTGGCAATGCCATTTGAATAGAACGGCATCGATGACTCTGCGGGTACGTACGCATACCGATGCCCTTGTGGTGGTATGCCGCCGACGGGCGATAAGTCCGTACCCGACACCAGCATGTCTGTCCATGACTCGGACAGGAGCGGGAGGCCGATGAGGCGATGAAGCAGTCAAAAGATGCCGAGCGGAAACCTCCAAGTCGGATTTTCAACGAAAATTTGACGGAGTCATTAATATAGCTTACGTGCTGATTTGCCCCTGCAATGAACAGATTGGCCGTTGCCGCAACAGCAGCACTGCTGCTCACACTCGCCTGCACAGGCATCATCGCACAGCCAGTCCGGGCGGCGTCGCAGTACTATGTGCACGCAAAGGTGGTGACGGCGAACGGATTGCCGCTTGCAGGCGTCACCGTTACGGCAAGGAACGCGACGAGCCCCGCAAATCA
>DAHXLZ010000287.1 GCA_027365715.1 Methanomassiliicoccales archaeon
ATTGGGATTCAAGCGGGTATAATGTAATTGACGGGAACAATGGCAATAACACGATATACCCAACATATTATCGTGAGTTGACATATTTATCCCAAAGATCCTCTTCAGCATATCAAACAGCGAACAATTCAAGCAGCTTAACTAACGTGTCAGGTTTTCAGATGCCAATTGCAAATGCACTCAGCATAACCGTAACACATCTCAGTGGACTGAAATCTGCCTATTACTATTCTAAAAGCATGAATGAATTTTATCTTTATTTATATATAGTCGAATCCGGTGCTTCAAATCAGTATTTTAATTTGGCTCACGACATACAATATTTGACGGGTTTCCAAGAAATCAGGGTGAGTGTTACTAACTTGCCTTTACCGGTCAACAGTAGTTTGCCAGCTCCTCAAATTCAAATACAACCATCGTTCAATGTAGGGGTAAATTCGACGTTAGGTAATACGAATGATATAGGAACGTCATATAATAGAGCTGACCTTTCGGCTCTTGATATCGGCCTGACATTGCTGGCCTTGGTAGCTGACGACCCAACAGTTGCTATCCCAGTTGCAGTTTGGGCAATAATGCAGGATTTTGCGGGATTGATGGGTGGTTATACCGATTCATCTCATTCCACAATAACAACTTCACACAATACTATTCAACAATGGGGCCAAGTCACTAATGGGACCAACGGAACTGGCTCTGGCGGAAACAACGCATTCAGTCAGACTTTGTGGCCGGAAGTTTCAATGAATGGGTCATACCTTTCTAGTATCACTCCTGGCTATCTCTCAATATATGGGCAGAATCAACTTGAAGAGACTTCTGGAAGTACCAGTACAGCTGCATATGTCACAGGTGCGAATACCTCAATGATCTATGACTGGGTTCCCGCTTCTTCTATTGAGGGCTACGTTGATATTGCACCCGGTGTTCCAGATGCTAATTCTACCGTTACATTACAACAAGTTAACACATCGACTGGCGTAGCCACCGATTTCGTATTGAACACCAATTCATCAGGTTATTGGCATTTTTTTGCCGATCCCGGGGATACCTACACTTTGATTGCATCGGTTAGCAATGCATTTGGAACCTATACCCGTTCGGAACCTATTCCCGCCATAGATACTGAGTACAAAAGCAGCGACGAAATGATCAACAGCCAAACAAGCCCGCTCATTATTGGTGCAGCGGCTATACATGGAACCGTGAGCGGCAAAGGTGAATACCAAGTGACTTCATCAAGCCATATAGAAGCAGCCACTATCGTTGTCTCATCGGATGGTAAGACCGCCATCACTCAAACGAACGCGAGCGGTAATTATCTTTTGGGAATACCAATAACAGCAAACTTCAATGTTCAGGTCAATGCTTCTGGATATAATTACGCGACGACTAGTGTAGACATTTCATCACTGAATAACAGCTACTTTGCGAACTTCACTGCTATGAGAGGGGTGGCAAACGTCCCACAGTATATTTTGAGTTATTACCAGATCATTGTCACGAATAATCAAAATGTAGCAACGGCTAACCCTTATGATCAGCAGTATATGGTCGATAGTCGGAACTTTGAGAGTCTAGAGGCACAAAATCTCTCTAATGTAGCCTTTTTCTATGGAAATGGCACATTGATTCCTTCATGGCTAGAAAGCGGCAATATTAATACAGCTACAAACACGATATATTGGCTAAAATTGTGGGGTATACCGGCTCACTCCTCCGCAGTCATATATATTGGCTTCGCATCACCTACAACTAATCTCTTCAGCATATATACGCTCCTTGTAGGAGAAGCCCCAAATCTTTCCCTGCCTTTAGGCTCATATGGTCAATACGATGATGGAGTATCCGTCTTTTCTTTTTACGATAATTTCATAGGCACTTCACTCGACACCCAGTGGATCTCAGCAACAACTGGAGGTTCCAGTGTGACTGTGAATAACGGCGTGACGCTTTTTGGCACAGTAAATTATCACTACGCCTATATCGAATCAGAGAGCACGTTTTCATCACCTATGATCGTGACAGCTGATATACTGCAAATCCACATACTTACAGGTAGTCCGGGCATCTATCCAGTGGGTCAATCTACCGGGACGTCATGGGTCTACGGAACGCAAACAGGATCGGATGGAGGAATAGATAATTCTTACATGCTTGCTGCCAATGGTGTCCAGAAGTATATTGGGAGCGTTTACACGGGCATAGCAACCTTCGCACAACCACGGTTACCAGCTATGTATGGCATTCTCTGGCAGTCGTTGTCTCCCGAGCAAACCGCGATCATAAACGATGGCGTAGCCGCAACGTCGAACGATACCAGTCAATCATTCCAATCATATCACATCTCATCGTGGATTCAGACAGGGGGCGAGGGCGAAGCTTATTTTATCATTCAATGGATTGCAGCTGCGGTGCAACCGCCTAATAATGTAGAACCTATCACCACGATACCCACTTACGTGGACGGGTGGGCGCAAGTAACTATAACAAATAGTCAGGATACTCCAACACTTAATCCTTTCCAGCAGATGATAAACTACAACGCTTCCGCGTATTCGACATATGAGCGCCCTGGTTTGCAGAACGTCGAATTCATTTGGAAAAACGGCACTGTGATACCGTCATGGCTGGAGAGCGGTAACTCGTCCTCCACAAGTGCAATCTTCTGGATTAAAATCCCATCCATACCTGCAGGCTCAGGGATAGTAATATTGATGGTGTTCGCCGACAGATCGGCTTCTATAATGAACGGCGTGACTATCGGTGAGGCGCCACAGCTCTCTTCGAACTATGGGAAATATGACGACGGGCAGAGTGTTTTCATGTGGTACGATAATTTCGCAGGATCGTCGTCTTCTACGCCGCCCGGCTGGTCCCAATGGTCTTATGCCTCGACGAACAATGGCCTCTATATTACTCCACCCGGCACTGACACGATAAATGTCGGTGTTACATACAACGGCATGTCGTTCGGGCCCTACACAACTACAGATATTTGCGGGGACCCTCTTTATCCCAATAGCAACGCGTATTCCGCCGCATGGTTCGGTTACACCGGTAGCAATCTTCTGTTAGTTGGTAACCCATCTGGATACACGTATGTAAGCTATCCCAAGAATGCACCCGGCGGCAACGGAGGCACCACAAACTATCCCGACGCGGTCGAAATTTGGACAATATCCAGGGCCGGCTCAAGCGGCTATTCGCACCTGAACTATGGCGACTCCTACAGCGCCACTGGCCTACCAACAAACTTTCAGAATGTCACCGATGGAGGGCAGGGGTATTCAAATCCGTCCTTTGTTCAGTGGTGGCGTGTCAGGGCAACACCACCGAACGACGTGATGCCTTCCATCAGCTTGGAACAGAATCCAACAAACGGCAGCGGTGGGGGCTCAACAGGTGGTAGTGGTGGGTGCGTCCTTTCAGGGACTTATATAACGCTCGCAAACGGTAAGGCCATTCAAGTCCAAAATCTGCAAATTGGAATGCACACGCTATCTTATAGTGTCTCTACAGGTCAGCTTGTAGATACCACCGTTATATCGGTCAATGAGACCAAAGTGACTTCCATAATTGAGTTAGATGGTTTCATAGGTATTTCGGGTTTAACTGATCAACCGGTCTTTGTAATGTTCCAAAACGGAACAGATGGATGGATAATGCTCGGTCAGTTGAATTATAGCATGCAGATATTAAACCCGGTCGATGGCATATGGATACCGGCCTATAACATGACTGTAATATACGGCAATTTCACCGTTTATGACGTAGTGACGGCAAGATTCTTTGCCAGCGGGAACTACATACGGAGCGATTACATTGCGAATGGAATACTTCTGGATAAAAAGGCACCGTGACAATGATTGGCTCACCATAAACATCTTTAGCAGATCAACCATAAGGATATGTGTATGATGAAGGACAGAAGCGATGGCACACTGGGCCTTGGAGCAATTATTGTGCTCGTTGCAGCGATGGCAATAATCGCGACTGTCGCCGTGTCCTCATATCGTCCAAGAAATGATGCTGCGCCACAACCGGCTATTAACGTGGTTAGCGGCAACAGGACAGTCGTTGTCAAATGGTATACGGGCAATGATGCGCCGTACAACTATTTTGAGTTGTTTAGCAATGCCACGAGTTATATGCTGCAGAATGGAACATATGGTAATTCATCGCTCAAAATGATATCCGGATTCGGTGCAGAGCCCGGTGGCCCATTTACACTTTCAGTCAATACCAGTGGAATAATTGCATCAGATCTTCATCCAACGTTTATTTTTGTCAACGTGACTTCCTTCCAGAATGATAGCTCGGGAAGTACATTACCATTTTATGGCTTTTGGGACACCGGTTATATGGAGAATAGTCCCACACCGCCAATTAATGCAACACTGTACATGAAGAGTCCTTATTATTATCAGAAGATGACGTACGGGCAGCAGAATGTCATGTACATGGGTATTGCAGGAAAAATTCAAGATAACATTACGCCTGCCCCATTAAAAGCATTTATGCTGAGGTTTGATGCGGACGCACAATTCATCGCGCCTAATTCGTCAGCAGACTTTACCTTTCATATGAATATTTTTCTCTTGGGCCTTGACAAAATTGTAAAATGCGAAATCACCCTTTACTTTGATCAAATATTCGGTAACGGACAGACCACCGTAACAATTCTAAACTAGTACCTGATTCTCTTAATCCTTGAAGCGTCTGTCTCACCAGACATCCCGCAGGTAGGCGAAGGCAGCACACTCGAAACACTCCTCCGCCGTTCCAGTGAATGAGCCTGAGGGGAATATGGATGGCTCATATCTGTCGACGCTCGCCCTGTAGAATGCGAAACGCCACGTCCATACACTACACGTTCAGTTGAACAAGTTCGGTTAACTGGGAATGTTAAGTTTGCATAAAGTGTTTGAGGGCGTTATGCCGAATGCAGGAAACATTACGCAATGGTTACCACTAACTAAACGCAATTGAAGTACAGCTCGCTAACTTCCTTCCTGCCACGACTGCTTCTCTTTAATGCATTCTCGTGGCGAAGTTTGTATCCTAAATTGCACACGTGGTGTATGACCTGTTTTCTAAGATCTTTGGTATGAACCTCCACAATGATTTTCGGTCTTGACTTCAATGTGTTTGCGGATCCTTCCAATACTCCGATTTCAAACCCTTCAACATCAATCTTCAAAATCGATGGCGTCTTCAATTTAAAAGAATCAAGTGTTCTCATCTCGCCCATCTCACGCCTCTTTCCGGTTTCATAAGTCAAGCCCGGGGCGGACATCATGATATCGTCTGTTGACATTTCGAAAGCCCCATCTACTGCTCCGATTGCCACATTGTAAGGGTGGACAACCCTCACATCATTTATTTTGAGAAATTCCACCATGAGCTCGTAATTCCGCTTGATAGGCTCGAAGGCAAAGACTTCTGCTCCAAATTTCTTCGCGCATAGGTAGGCATAATCGCCGAATTGGGCACCCACATCAATCACAACATCGCCTGGTTTCGGTATAAAATCCGGCAGTCTTTCATAGACGTGGTCTAAGAGTACCTCCTTGAGCGATCTTGGTATTATCCCCTCCGGAATATTCAGGTTGTACTCTTCTTCCAATAGCTTTTTAGGGAGATTGATGAAGTAATCATCACTGTTTCTCTGCCTGAGTTTGTTGTCGAACCTTTCAGATATCAGGTCAAAAATG
>DAHXLZ010000289.1 GCA_027365715.1 Methanomassiliicoccales archaeon
GTTCTTTCCAAGTTCTTCACACACGTGTGTTCTATTGGCTGATGTGTCATAGCCGCACTTGCATTGTACACATGTGAAGATTATGATTTCACTCTTTGGAGCACTCTCGAGCACATCTGGGTCAGCCCAGCGTAATTTGCCCCCGCAGCATCCGCATCTCAGATCCATTTTACCACACCTCTTTTATTGACTGCAATATTCCGTCTAGTAATGAGTAGACACGGTACTATATACGTTTTACTGAGAGGTCGCCGATAACCCGGCAAAAAGACGATAAGCGTGTGAAACTTCACCCGGCCTCATGAAGGCACTGGATGCAAAGTACTCAATGTCTGCAATGCTGTTCATACTTCAGAAGGGGCAGTGTTTCAAGAAAGATCTCTATAGTGTTGTCACGAACCCGAACACGCTGGACAAGCTCCTCGACATTCTGCAGGATGCGGGACTGATCACAATGAAGGAAGAGATGAAGGGCAGACGTACATATCTGATTTCACTGAGTGCAACAGGCAGGAGAGTGGCTAAGAAGCTCAGGGAGGTTGATGGCATACTGAGCAAGTAAACGGAAGTGAGACGGGAACTCAGAACCCTGGAACGTATGGCATCATTTGAAACTCTCAGGAATATCAACGGGCACACGGGTACGTGTAATTCTGTGACTTTGGCTTTTTGCCGCATTCTTCCGCCTCCTTCTACTGTGTGCCCTGACGTGTGACCCTGAAACGGCGTCCTCAATGGGGAGAAACCTCATAACGCCTACCTTTTACAGAGATGCGGAGTCTCATTCTGGAAAAGCAATTTCGCACCATTTCATACTTCTATATCGAACGTTTCACTATAATGATTCTTGATACGTTTCGTGTTGGCTACATACCAATCAGAAATTGCTTTGATATCCCTGGTTCTGTCATTGAGCAGGGAAATGTGCAATTCACGCGTCTTTGGCTCAATTTTTGCGAACCCCATCGATCTCAAGCCAGACGCAGCATCTTGTATCTCCGCCTTTCCTATATGACTCGGAAAACCGCTGAGAAGGTTCGTAAGCTCGGTATGCTTCCCTCCGTAGTATGTGCCTCTGTGCAGTTTATTGATTAATCGAATTTGATGCCAGTAAGCTTAAGAGTCAGAGTCCCACCCAGGAACAGTGATGGCAGAAAGGATATATATGAAGTGGCTTACAGTTAATCATATTAACACTGATGTTAATGGGATTTACAGTATGCTAACCGATTTGTTTCAATCAATAGAGGCTGTGAAGGTTATAGACTTTCTGCTGGACAACGCCGATAGCGAATTCAACAAATCTCAACTGGCAGACCAGGCTGGAGTCTCAAGACCGACTCTGCTCTATAAAATTCTTCCCCGATTTAAGAAGTTGGGATTGGTTAAAGTGGATGAAGTCGATAGATTCCAAAAAATCGTCATGCTCAATTTAGATTCTCCGCTCGTTCAATCTCTATTGAAATTTGACAACGAGATTGCGGACGCTGCACTTGACAACAGGTTATTTGATGAGATTGAAGGCGCCGTTGCACCTGAAGAGGAATCCTCTGCCCCTGGACCAGTTTACAGATATGCCATGAAAGGACGCGGTGAGCGAGCGTGGACACATTTCGAAGAACGCCCCCTCGCACCAGCGGTGAATACAGCAGAGAGACAGGCGATGTCGATGTCTTTCCAGACTCACCATCATAAAAAACAATATCTGATTGGTAGCACGGCTTAGGTGTGATTATGACAGAAACAAAAAAAGGGAAAAAAAAGGAAGAGCACACAATAATAAGGGCAGACAACTTCCAGAAATTCTACGTTACGAACTTTAACGCTATTGAGACCAAGTATGATTTCAGGATCGAATTGATGAATGAAAAGCTCAAGTTCGAGCGCCATTGGGACTACATATCAGATGCGATGGTGATTCTTACACCACAGGCGGCTAAGAAGCTTCGCGACGCTCTCACAAACTACATTAAAAAGCACGAAGAGAAAGAAGGGACCATTGAGAAGCCAGACATGATTTCGAGGGACGTTTCTGATTGAGACCCCGGTCATTTTAATATTTAACAGCCAACACACAAGCGCCCGTTCCAGTGAGAGCTGGTAGACTGGAAAAACTCAGTCCATGTGAGAGTTTCAAAATTAAAATGTCCTCCAAACCTGGAAATTTACCACCTTCACTGAAAGAAATGAGATGAATGATTTCACTCGCTCTCTCATCAACGCTTGACATCGTTCCTTAAAGAGCATCGGTCACTCTTTATAATCATAGGGGTGAATTACTCTGAAGCCTTATCGCATCAGAATGCCTTTAAGTTCTGTGAACCGGACGGAAAATATGATTTATCCAGTATCCTTCATCCTGTCCTGCAGATATATAAGGAGTGAGCTCCGAGATGGCAGAACCGATGCGTTTCTACTCACTGACACTCCCACAGGAGGTTTACTTCTCCACGGCCGAGTTCATCGCGAAGATGGCTCAGGGAACAGTACCGTTTCAATACATAATTGAAAGAAACGGCACAAGGCCGGTGGAACTTGTGGTTGCAGCCAGAAAAGACGTGGCGGACCATCTCTCCTATGCCGTTGCAGGCGACGATTACAATGCAGAAATAATACCGATGGATGTGTTGAAAAACGATGCGTATCACATCGGCGTTACGTTGAAGAGTATGGAAGCGGCAGAGCCCCTGCAGCTGAACTCGTCAATCCTCTCCACATTGCTCGCACTGCAGGACGGGGAAAAGTTGCGTGTCACTCTGCATGTCCGGACATTCAGGGGGTTGAGTTCCATATACAGGAGGGGTGCAACCTGCCCGATGTCTCTCACCATCCAGTATTCAGGACCACTGCAGAGGCTGGCTGACATTTTCCCTCTGTTGCGGGAAGGCAAACTGTGGAAAGTGAAAACGTCATTGAAACTCAAAAACAAGTTCCAGATACCCCCCCCCCTTCGTTGTCGTCGACAATATCATTCCTCAATTCAACGATTTGAAAGAAAGGAGAACAATTGCTGCAAAGCCGCACGTGCCCCGGACTCAGGGTGACACACCGGTAATGGATGCGGACATGCATGCGGATGCACGCCGCATACCATTCACGCCGCACGATTCATTCTTCGCCGAAAACATACTTGTATTCGGTGGATCACGCACAGGAAAGACGACACTGCTCTGCAGGCTCGCATCCAACAGTCTTGCGCGCGGCAGGCCGGTCTGCCTGATTGACCCTCGCGGAGACCTTGTTTCGAAGGTCATGAAGACAGAAGGCTTTTCCAAACATGGCCATGCAGCGATATTCGTCGACCCAGTGCACTGCCCGGTCGGTCTCAATCCGTTTGAGGTGTTCAGGCAGCCGGGGGACGGTAAACGCTTTTCCGACTCAATCTCAGAGTCTATAGGCTACGTTGTCAAAACAGCTTACGGCAGCAAATTCTGGGGACCCGGGACAGATTACCTGCTCCAGAGTCTGCTGTTATCCACCGCTGGACTGAATGAAACTAACTTCGTCGACATGCTCGAACTCTTAAACAACCCGCTTGCAGCCGGGAAACTCGCTGACAGCTCAACAGATTTGACAACCAGGAACTTCCTACTGGCAGAACTGCCCCGGGCCAGGGAGGACTGGTGGATGGCAGTCAGGGACAAGATAGAGAGTGTCGTCCTGGACGAGCCTGCACGTTCAGTCCTCTGCAGAAGGAAACGCAACGTGGACCTCTCACGTGCAATCAGGGATGGCAGGAGCATCGTTGCCGACATCAACATCAAGGCCTTAGGATGGAACACAGCAGCGCTTATCGGTTCAATACTGATGTCAATGTTCTGGGTAGTTGCATCCTCGCTCCGCACTGGTGCAACAATAATCATCGACGAATCGCATATGTTCCCTCCCGGAATAATGCAGGAAATAGCGGCAGACGGCAGGAAATTCGGCGTCAACATCATACTCGCCAGCGGGAGCCCGTCAAGTTTCGAACAGTAGACACTCGGCGGCATGTCATCCCACTTCCGAAATATATTTACACTCGGGCTGGGCAAACTCAATGCGCCCGTCGTGGCACGGATGCTCGGCACAGAGGACGTAGAGGAGATAAGAAACCTTCCTGACCTGACTGCACTGGTAAAGACAAAGGACGGGCTCACCGGGATAAAGATTGAGCCTCTCATGGACGGTGTGGAGGAAATAGCCGCAGCCATCGAGAGAACAAGGGCGGAGTTTGGCACAGAAGACGACTCGCTGCCTTCACAGTTATCATCACACAAGGGGAAGCTGTTTGATTTCCTGTAGATTGTCACAATTGCTGAGAAACAGGGCAAACCTGACGTGGCGTTTCAATTTTTGCCACTTTCGGCCGAGCACAATGGAGCAGAAATGGCGGGTAATCGAAGACTGTGAAAAGCGAGGTTGGTATCCTGAGTTGACTTGTGAAGCTGGTAAACCATTCAACATAAGTGAATAAGTGAAAATGATGAA
>DAHXLZ010000291.1 GCA_027365715.1 Methanomassiliicoccales archaeon
AAATCGGCAAGTGCCGCCAAAGTGAAAAGTTTATAAACGGCATGTTATTAGCTCAACCTCCGACTGGATGCTGAAGCAAATGGGAGCCCATAAGAAGAATTCTGGCAGAAAGACAAATCTGGAGCTGGTGAGACTGGTAGAGAGTCTTTACACAATATCGGCTAACGAGCATTCACCTATCTGGAGAGACGTTGCGATGAGACTTGAAAAATCTATTGGCAACAGAGCTGTTATAAACCTGTCGAGGCTCGACAGATACACCAAGGAAGGTGACATAGTTGTTGTACCTGGAAAGGTATTGGGAATGGGGAGGATCTCCAAGAAAATCACAATCTCTGCTTACTCATTGTCCTCTTCAGCTGTTGCGAAACTCGAGCAAGCGGGATGTAAACTATATGATTTGCGGAGCCTGGCGAGGGAAAACCCCAAGGGCTCTGGCATTAGACTGATGTCGTGAGGTTGTATTTATGGCCATAATTGATGCTGAAGGAGCCATTCTGGGCAGGCTTTCGAGCCTGATTGCGAAGAGATTGCTGAATGGGGAGGAAATCACCGTTGTGAATGCAGAGAAAGTACTGCTTTCCGGATCCAAAGAAAAAACCTTTCAGGGTTATTTTGAAGCATACCAGAGGGGAAAGGCAATTAAGGGGCCCTATTACCCCAGAATGCCAGACCGAATCATACGCAGAACTGTCAGAGGTATGCTGCCAATAAAAACAGCAAGGGGAAAAACTGCGTTAATGCGGCTGCAGGTTTATACCGGAAAACCGAAGAATATTGGCGATGAGAAAATAGAGATACAGCCCCGGCCGGAGAAAGGAAAGAGATATACCGAGCTCGGGGAGATATCTGAACTGCTCGGTGCGAAGGTGAGACGATGATCGAGAGTTCAATCAGTGTTGGAAAGAGAAAAACAGCTGTGGCTAAGGCGACTGTCAGAAAGGGTGCTGGCAAGGTAAGAGTTAACAGTGTTCCTCTGGAAATTCATGATCCTGAAATTGCCAGGAGAAAAATGCTTGAGCCAATCCTTCTGGCCGGTGAGAAAGTCAACAAACTTGACATAGATATTGACGTCAGCGGCGGTGGCATAATGGGACAGGCGGAAGCTGCGAGGACGGCGATAGCGAAGAGCATTGTCTCATTTCTCAAGGATGAGCAGCTTGAGCAGGTTTTCAGGCAATACGATCGTTCTCTCCTCATTAGTGACCCCAGAAGAAAGATACCTAAGAACCCGGCCGGAAGGGGTGCGAGGAAGAGGAAACAGAAGTCGTACAGGTGATTTAATTGATAATACCAGTAAGATGCTTTACCTGTGGAAAGGTTCTTGGAAGTTCATACGAGATATATCTTAAAAGGGTTAAAATGGGCGAGACGCCTAAAGAAATCCTTGACTCCATGGGATTATCGAGGTACTGTTGCCGCCGGATGATAATTTCACATGCAGATTTGATTGATGAAGTTCTTCCTTTCCATTAACACGAGGTAGGTTCCCAGTTTTGCGAGCGGTACCGGGGGTCCGTGGGGTAGCTTGGTATCCTTCCAGCTTGGGGTGCTGGTGACTCCAGTTCAAATCTGGACGGACCCATCTTGATTGAAATGGTCTCCAGAGGATCCAGCCAAATTGAGAACTGCCAGAACATTGCCTTTTACAGACAATATTGTTTCGATTTTCGAACACCAACTTCCAAAACTGTGCTGAAAGTTAGATTACGGTGTATTTCATGCATGATGGCGGAATGGCGCATAAACTTCCCAGCGATGATGAAATTGCAATGGCGATCATATCGTGCCTCAGAGAATACGGGATAGTCAACTCTCAAAAAAAACTCGGTGAACTCGTAAGACGGAAGATCAGAGATACAGAGAGCAGCTACATAGTCAGCGATATGCGTATCCGCAGAATTGCCGTGTACAGGAAGCTTGTGGAGCTTGAGCTCAAATAC
Organism: Methanomassiliicoccales archaeon; assembly: GCA_027365715.1. Next base: position 1,944 of record DAHXLZ010000291.1, read on the forward strand.
AAAGAGGAGAGGCACAGCAACCTTCCTCACAAGTGCCCCATATGCGGTTCAAAGCTCAAAAGACTGAAAAACATGACTGTGTTCGGAGGCACAGTCACACTTGGCTACACATGCATCGGCTGCAAGTACTGGACCGGTCTGAAGAGGAATGTTCCGGCCAGATACATATTCACTTCGCGGCGTTAGACCCGATCCGAGCGATTGATCACGCGTCAACTACCCTCACCTCTCGGTTTGAAGCACGGACCGTAGGATCGGGCAGGGTTGGGTTCCTGGTCCCAGAACCGTATCAGGAGGTTCTGCGCGGCATTTATATCCGCATTGCCGGCGAAGCCACACTTCCGGCAACAGAATTCCTCCCCGTTCTGATTCCCCTTCCCGGTGTGGCCGCATTCGCGGCACCGCTGACTGGTGTAGGCCGGTGGAACCCGCTCGAATCGAGCACTGTTCGTCTGGCAGGCCACTTCCAGCCGGTTCCGAGTCGCGCCCGATCATATTCGTACACTTGAGGTGTGGAGACTCCGCGAGTGGGTTAAGGGGGAAGTTAGAGCGAGTGAGTCGAGCGAACGGGCGTTTGAGCCTGGCGGGCACGCAAAGGATCAAACAGTCGTGCCAAAAAGGTGAGGAATTACAATTTTTCGACCGCACATGGGTTTCCATATCCGCCATAGTTTCAGGCACATTTAAGATCCGTGCAGTCTCGCATTCATCCTCCCAACAAGTTGAAGAGCATTCCCGTTGGCTTTTGCAAAACAGTTCAGAGATGTGGAACGGAAACTTTCAAGTCTTGCTTTTCAATGAAAAGCTGACGGGGTCAATCTGAAGAACATTTAAATTGAAGTCAGTGATTCAATCTGGGTAATACATAGTGAAGACCAGGGTTGATTCGCATTAGGCCGATGAACGCACTTATAAGCGTTCACGACAAAGAAGGGATTCATGATTTTTCAACCGGACTACAGAAGTTTGGCATAAACATCTATGCTACAGACAGCACTGCAGCTTATCTTGAAAAAAACGGCATAACGGTTACTCACCTTTCAGACATTACCGGCTTCTCCAATTTGCTGGGCGGCCGGGTGAAGACACTCCACCCCTCTGTGTTTGCTGCGATACTCGCTGTACGTAAGGACGCGAATCATATGAAGCAGCTTGCTTCACTGAACATGCCTCCAATCGACATGGTGGTTTCCAGCCTTTATCCTTTTGAAGCCACAGCATTAGAATCTCAGGGCGAACTCGAGCGTCTCCTTGAAGAAATAGACATAGGAGGCATATCACTTATAAGAGCGGCGGCCAAGAACTTCCCGAGTGTTGCTGCAGTTACTGAAAGAAGACAGTACGGGCAGGTCATTCAGGAGATGGAAAAAAATAAGGGTTTGCTCACAGAGAATTTTCTCAAAGAACTCTGCCTCACTGCCTTTCAGAAAACTGCGTATTATGACAGTGTGATAGCCGATTCACTTAGCGGGAAGTTCGGGATTGCCGGTTTTCCGGAAAAACTTGTTCTAAATGGCATAATAAAGGCGGAGCTCAAATATGGCGAAAACCCGTACCAGAGTGCGGCCGCCTACACAAAATGGAACAGTGGCGCCGGATCTGTACTCTCTGCAGAAGTTGACGGCGGGAAGTCGCTTTCCTACAACAACATTCTGGATATCAACATTGCCGCTGAGATCGTTTCAGACTTCTCCGCCCCGTGTGCAGTGGTGGTTAAGCATGCTAATCCATGCGGTGTTGCTACGGCAGATACCGCTCTGGAAGCACTTTCCATCGCCTACGAAGCAGATACCCAGTCTGCTTACGGTTCGGCGATAGCCATGAACAGAACCGTGAGCAAGGAATGTGCGTCATATCTCACTGGTAAATTCGTGGAGGTAATTGCCGCCCCCGGCTATGACACAGAAGCGATTGAGTTGCTGCGCAAGAAGAAGAAGTTGCGCATACTCAAGTGCGGGGAGAGGTGTGCTTCGAATGGCAGAGAGGTTGACATAAGGCGCATAATGGGCGGTTACCTAGTACAGTCTGTTGAAAAACCGGAAATAAAGAGCAATGATTTGAAAATTGTTACAAGAAGGGCACCAAGCGAAGAGGAGGTAGAGAGCATGCTTTTCGCCACAAAGATTGTGCGCTATCTGTGGTCAAACGCAATAGTGCTTGCACGTGGTACCGGGACTGTGGGAATCGGCGCGGGCCAGAGCAGTCGTGTAGATGCGGTAAGAATAGCGGTTTCCAAAAGCCGGGGCGCTTCACCCGGCAGTGTCATGGCATCTGATGCGTTCTTTCCATTCAGAGACGGAATCGACGAAGCTGTAAAGGGAGGAATAACTGCAGTGATACAGCCAGGCGGGTCGATAAGGGATGAGGAAATTATAAAGGTCGCAGACGAAAATGACATAGCAATGGTCTTTACCGGGATCAGGCTTTTCAGGCATTGAGATAATCTCCATGTACATCTGCAGGACAATAGACGGCAAGAGTATAGCTGCGTCGATAAAGGCTGAGACAGTTGACCTGTTGAAGAGTAAGAAGGATGGTAGCAGGCCGGCAATCCTCGCAATAAGCGTGGGAAACAATCCCGCGGTTGAGAGCTATTCGTCCCAGAAGGAGAGGAGTGCGGTCTCAATTGGAATTGACTTCAGGAGAAAACATTTTGGACCGGATGCAAGCGAAGAAGATGTAATTTTTGCACTGGAAGAAGCGTCGGATGATAAGAAAACTGATGCAATAATGATTCACACCCCAATTCCTTCAGGATTTGGTATCGAGAGATTGAGCGACCTTATTCCGGCAGAGAAAGATGTGGACTGTCTGAACAGCGTTAGCAGAGGACTGCTCTATTCGGGAAGACCACTTTTTCTCCCCGCCACAGCGGAGGCGGTAATCGAAATACTGAAGCACGAACACATTGAGACTGCCGGAAAACATGCAGTCATCCTTGGAAGGAGCCTGACTGTCGGCAGACCACTTGCGAGTCTCCTGCTGATGCATGGAGCATCGGGAAACGCGACTGTGACTGTCTGCCACTCTATGACCAGAGACCTTTCAAAATTTACCAGACAGGCCGATATTCTAATCGCAGCCGTGGGGAGACCGCGGCTGATTTCCGGTGAGATGATTGCGAAAGGAGCTACGGTGATAGACGTTGGTATAAACGCCGTAGCTTCCCGGGGATCAAAGGAGCAGTTTGTCATGACAGGGGATGTTGACTTCGATTCTGCTTCCCTTGTGGCTGGAGCAATAACACCAGTTCCTGGAGGAGTGGGACCGGTCACAACCGCGGTCCTGATGAGGAACGTCGTCAGGGCTTGGTTGGGAAGGAAATCACTCGGCAACAACTAAATCGTATTTCATCTGCAGAAGGTCGTGGCTTGCGATATGGTCCCCGGCTATTGCTCTGAGTCTGTCAATAGATGAGAGTTCGCTCTTCGGATCATACATAATGCCAGTCACGTCTCTACGTTCGAGATTCTCCATCAACGGGCATGCGTCTCCCATGTAGATAATCTGTTTTTCGCCCGCGCTTACAATAACAGACTGGTGGCCGGGAGTATGACCGGGAGTCTCAATTACACTTACACCGGAGGTTATGTCACCGTCTCCATCCAGCTGCTCGAAATGCAGTTCGTGAAAGAATTCCTTCACGTAGCCACCCCTCATCCATCTGTCGGGGTTGACGGCATAATCGATCTCACGCCTTTGGACGTAATGTCTCGCCTTCCGGAAGAGCCTGTTGTTGCCACAGTGGTCCATGTGGAGGTGCGTGTTTATCACAACTGAGATATCATCGGGAACAAGGCCAAAGTCAGAAAGGCTTTCAACGATGTCCTTCTGCTTGGTGAATCTGACGTGTTTTGCGAGACTTTCAGGCAGTGGTGCGATTCCTGTGTCTACAATGATGTTTTCGCTTTCTGTCCTGATCAGCAGCGGTTTGAGCGCAGCCATATACTTTACACCATAATATGGTGTTTTCATGTAAACCAGCATTCCCATGTCCAGCTCAAGAAATCCGTCCTCGAGAAGGTGCACTTCCTTTACAGACATAGTAAAACAGAGACTCAATGGTCAGCGCATAAATCAACTTTGCCGACAGGGGAGAAGCGGATCTTGTCATCTGGCGCTAGCAAAACAGTATTAAATCACCTCAGTATAGCAAATACCGGTACAGATGCTCAGGGAATGCCAGGAACACGGATACTTCAGAGGAGAGAAATGTCTTGTTTGCGAAGCAGAAGGAAAGTTCCTGATGAGTGACAGGGAAGTGGAGCACATAGGAAGGAGTATGGCTGGCGTCCTCAGACATTTTCCTGAGCGTTTCGGTCTCAATATGGATGAAAAGGGATGGGTGGACGTAAGGGAGTTTATCTCAGCCATGACCGAGAGACAGCCGAGACTTCACTGGCTCAGAATGCATCACATTGTTGCGATCGTAGAAACAGATCCTAAGGGGAGATACCAGGTCAGCAATGGCAAAATGAGGGCCACGTACGGACATTCGTTTGACGTCGAGCTCGATCTCCCGACTGACAACATACCCGAACTGCTCTACTATCCCGCAACAGAGGAAGAGTCGGCAATACTCCTTGAAAACGGATTGAAACCGGCCGACAGAAGAATGGTTCACCTCTCGAAAACCTCCGTGGATGCCTATAATGCAGGAAGAGTCAGAACAGAGAAGCCTGCGATTCTTGAGATCGATGCATCAGCAATGGTGAAGGAAAATGGCACTATTCAGAGAGCAGGCAAAACAGTATTCATTACCAAGGAAGTTCCTGCAAAATATCTGAGAAAAATGAGCGAAGAGGAGATAATCGTGCCAGATGCCGAGGAAGTATCCGGCCACGATGATTAGCGATGTTTGCTCATTAAGAAGAAACAGAACTTATAAGCGGTCATCAATGATGTCAAATGTGTTTGTGAGCGCGGATAGATTGCTTGCGATCGAAAGCGGAGACAGATTTCATGCAATCTCCTTCTCGTGGGATGGATATGAACCGCACTTCCTTGTTTATTCATTTCATAGCCATCAACTGAAGGAGGTAGAACTCGATTCCATTTCATTTACTGTATCAGATGAACAGCTCTGCGTAGGCAGCTTCAGAGCAGAAGGATATCGCCCGTGCCCCTTCAAAAGGCATGTCATTGGATTCGACCAGTGCGAGTTCTGCAGCAGAAGCACAATACCAATACAGAAGTGTCTCTTCGATCCGATATGCGATGGTGAGCTGTGCGACTGGGATCTGTGCAGGAGAGAACATGTGGTCTATATCGCATTTTACGGCAACAAAACCAAAGTGGGAATGACAAGCAGCGGAAGGCTCACGGAACGTCTGATAGAACAGGGAGCGGATGCCTACTTCACAGTTGGCACTTTTCACTCAAGAAAAGCCGCAAGAACGATGGAGAAGACCATCAGTTCTGGGCTGTCAATACCTCAAATGCACAGATCTGCCGACCTCCTGCAGGAGCTCAAGAATGGACCCGACTATACCTCAATTACAGAAATTTATCACAGAATTGGTGACAAGATTGCAAGGCAGTTCACCCTGACTCCTTCGGAGATCGTGTTACTGCAGGGATATCCCATCAGGCAGCCTCTGGAGTCATTACCCGCATACAGCAGCCTTATTGGTGCTCACGAGGGAGAAGTCTTGGGAGTCAAGGGAAGAGTGCTGCTGTACAAAAACCGCGACACAATCAGGGCACTCAATATGGCGGCAATCCCATCACGCTTCATGACACTCATCTGAAATAGATATTGGCACATATTCCAAACAATCCAGATACCGGCTGATTTAAATTCCAATTAGAATTAAACAAACACAAACGATGAAGAATTAGATCGCGAGTACATGGGTATTTATCAAAGCTCGCGGTTATTGACAGATGGTGTGAATAGATGGCTGGAAGAATTTCGGTCTATACCGATGATGATATCGACCAGGTGGTTGCAATGGAAGAAACGATTAATGCGATCGTTTCAGAGGTTGAAGAGTTTATGCGTGACAAACGCAAAGGACTCGTTGTCTCGCCGCCCAGATTTACATGCGAAGCGAGCGAGGGCAAACTGGTTGTCACAGCCGGAGCCAGTGAGAGAAAACGGGAAATTGGATTGAGGGTTTATTCAACATACGGTCAGAACACACTCGAGCAACAGCTGACTGTCATCTATAACATGGATGGAGAAATCAAGGGCATTTTTGTCGGTGAGAATATAGGAAGATTGCGGACAGCCGCAATTAATGCAGTTGCTGTAAAACAGCTGTCCAGGCACGATTCCAGAACACTTGGAGTAATCGGGAGCGGTAAACAGGCCAGATCGGTTGTTCCGGCGATTGCAAGGGTAAGGGAACTGGAAAAGATAGTCGTCTTCAGCCAGCACCCAACACATGCGAAGGCATATTCCACTGAAATGGCGAAGGAACTGAAAGAGCTGGGACTCGACATATCGGTGTCAGGAGACGCCAGGAGCCTTGTTGCACATTCAGACATTGTGCTTACAGCGACAACATCTTCGACTCCTGTGCTGTTGCAGGAGTGGTTGAGACCCGGCCAGCACATTTCCAGCATGGGTCAGAAATTCAGAGAGTCGCACGAAATTGATCCTGCAATAGTCAGATATGCGAACACGGTTTCTTCAGACTCTGTTCAGCAACTTAAGAGCTTTGGTTCACTGCTGTTTGTGGATGATGCAACCAGAGGAAGAATAACAGATTTGTCTGAACTGATAGATCACGGAGGGAGAAACGACGAAGACATCTCACTCTTCCTTTCGGTCGGTCTGGCCGGAACAGAGGTTGTTGTTGCAGGGCGCATTCTTTCGATAATCGAGAAGGAAGAGATTCAGGCCGGCCGTGGTACATTAATAAATCTGAAGAAGTGATGGTGATTCTGCCTTTGACCAAGCACGATTCAGAAACGGCAGGCATAAGAGTCGTGGACAGCCTGAAGAATGTTCTGCAGTCTGGTAGATTTGCGGTCACATGCGAACTCGGGCCCCCTCAGGGATCCACGCTGGCGCCACTCGTGGAGAAGGCAGCCATGGTCAGGGGATTTGTAGATGCTGTCAACCTTACAGACTGTACAGGGGCCATGGTGAGACTTTCGAGCCTTGCTGCATCTCTTGCCGTTATGAGTGCTGGAATCGAGCCGATAATGCAGATTACACTTAGAGACAGGAACAGGATAGGGATACAGAGCGATCTTCTCGGCGCTTCCGCCCTTGGAATTCACAATATTCTTTGCCTGTACGGCGATATGCCATCGGCTGGAAATGAAAAGGAGGCGAAACCGGTTTATGACATTAATACAGAAACACTCATTTCAGGCATAAGGAAGATGAGGGATGAATCGCTACTGCTCGGAGGGGGAAAGATTTCTGTTCCGCCTGAATTCTTCATCGGTGCCGCGGCTTCGCCGGCTCATGAAGAGAGTGAAAAGAGGATTGAAAAAGTAAAAAGGAAGGTTGATGCCGGAGCCGAATTCATTCAGACACAGCCGGTGTTCGATCCCGGGCTCTTTGAGGAATTCATGCGCGATATGAATTCCAGCGGGATAAGTCAGGAATGCCGCATCATTGCCGGAATAATGCCCGTGAAATCACTGAAGATGGCCAGGCACCTTCGAGACCAGGTGCACGGCATAACAGTGACTGAAGAAGTTGTAACGAGAATGGACAGGGCGGTTTCCCAGGAGCAGGAAGGAATAAGAATTGCACTGGAAACAGTCGAGGCGCTGAAGAAGATTCGAGGTCTGGCAGGCATTCACATTATGACTGTTTCATGGGAGCAGGTAATACCAAAAATAGTTGAGGAGGCAGGACTCGCACCGAGAGCTGCCATCAGGTGAAGAAGAGACGCTTAACGCTTCTTCTCCGCACCTGCAGACGGGACAAACCACACGTCCCTGACGAGATATTCCGGTCGTCTGGCAAACCTGGCCTCTACCGGCATTCCGATGTAGATATCGCCTGATTTGCAGTCCTTGAGTCTTGTCATGAAGAGACTGTTCACTCCGGCGAACTCGACAAGCGCAAGGTTATAAGGGGTTTCCTTCAGAAATGCCTCACCTCCGAATTCACATGTGGTCCATGAATGAACCTTTCCCTTTCCCGGAAGCAATTTCCAGGAGGTGGGTTCACCGCAATACATGCAGTGGCTCCTTGGCGTTGCGAACACATAATTGCACCTGTCGCACCTGGAACCGTATAATTTCCCTTCCGCGAGACCCAGAAAAAATCTGGAATCGTTTGCATAGCTGTGAATGTAATTCACCGAATAAGGGAAATTTATCACGAGCTGGTCGCCGTATTCCTTTTCCCTGTATATGGCTGCACCGCTTCTCGAAATTTCATCCATCACATCTCTGTATTTCCTGAATTTTTTCAGCTTTCTGTTCTGTGCATCCGGTACCATTTATCTCACCGCCTCCAGTATTGAAACAGTAACCGCACTTCCGGTCCCCGCATGTGAGTGAATTGCTCCCCGTTTCGGATTCTTTATCTGAAGCGTGGAATCGCCGAAATGTTTCTCTATGGTCCGCTGAAGCTGCCAGAGGGCGAATACAGCCTGCATGAGCCCTGTCGCACCAACCGGGTGACCGCATGCTATCAGGCCCCCGGAAGGGTTCACGGGCATCTGGCCGGCAGCAGGAACCGCCAGCCCGTAATCCACACCGGCAAGAAAAGGTTTCCCGCTCTCAACAAAATCATAGCCTTCCCCGTACTTGCACAAACCCATGTCCTCGTATGTCTGTATCTCGGAGGATGCATATGCGTCGTGAAGCTCGATGAAATCAATAGCCTTTAATGGATTCACGATACCGGCGGCCGCATAGGCTTCGATGGATGCGGCCCTTCCTGCCCTGAAAGAGTGAACGCCCGGATAATCAAGTCCTTCGTAATCCGCCTTTTTCTCATGATTCATCAGCGGTACTTCGCCAAACGGCCTGTCAGCCAGACGCATGGTATCGGTTCCACAGCCGACGCCACTTATCAAAACCGGTCTGTCGGTGAGGCGAAATGCCTCCTCCTCGTTTGCAATTATGCCGACTGCGGCTCCATCACTCATCGTGCATATCATTTCCCGGGTAAGAGGATAGGAAATCATTTCAGAGGATATTACATCATCCACAGTCAGCCGTTTCGGATACTGTGCATATGGATTATGGATAGCGTTTATGTGATTTTTAACTGAAACCAGAGAGAGAATACGACCCGCCTCATTGAATGCAAGCCGCTGAGCTTCCCTTTCGTTTTTAATGTGGGCAAACCTGCCCTTTCTCAAATATTCGTATATGTGCCTCGTCACCATCAGCGCGTAGTAACCGCTGTAGAAACCGCCGATGGGATAATCAAAATTCGTATCGGACGCAAGCGCAATAAATTCATTACCCTTCCATGTCTGAACCCTGGACATTGTTTCAAACCCTGCAACAAGGCATATGTCCATTCTGCCTGAGGCCACGGCTTCAAAACCAGATTGAAAAACTTCTCCGCCAGTCGCACCACCCCACTCAATCCGCATACTGCTTCTGGGATTCAAACCCAGATAATCCTGCACCATGCTTGCGGCCTTCAGCTGCCTTGTGAAGTGGTCGGAAAAATATGATATTCGCGTACCGTCGATGTCCTTCTTCTCCAATGAAGGAACATCGTTCATTGCATAATCATACGCCTTCTTAACCATATAACGGAAATCCATTTCAGGATGCGCCTTCTTGAACTTCGTCACCCCTCCTGAAACCAGGTAGACCCGTTTGTTGAATCGTTTCTTTCCCTTTGTTCCTGTCCTGTAAGAACTGCTAATTGCCATCACCGTTTCCGGAATGCAGCGGCAATAATTAAACGAGTCGCCGGAAAAGCATGCCGGATGCCTTCAATCCAAGTCAAATATTCGCACAGGATTCCAGCAAAGGGCCCTGGACCGTTCAGTTCAGATCATTAAACACTTCCCTGGCTATTATCAGTTTTCTTATTTCGGTTGTTCCGGCTCCAATTTCAAGGAGTTTTGAGTCGCGCATCAGTCGTTCCACGATGAACCCGCGCATATATCCGTTTCCACCCATGATCTGAATCGCATCAAGTGCGCTTCTGGTGGATGCTTCAGCGGAATACAATATCGCCGAAGCAGCTTCTCTGTTCCTTCCCTTCTTCCTCTGCAGAGCATTTAGCGCCTTGTACATGAGCAGTCTGCTGGCCTCCTGATTCACCCACATCGTGGCGATCTTCTCCTGAATCAATTCAAATTCCGAAATTGGCGAGCCAAACTGTTTTCTGTTCATTGCATACCTGGCCGCAATATCCAGAACCTCATCCTGGATGCCCAGGGAGATGCTTGCGAGGACAGCCCTCTCGATATTCAGACCGGACATCACAATAGAAACGCCACCATTTTCACTCCCTACAAGATTGACTTCAGGAACTGCACAATCGTCGAAATAAATCTCCCCGGTTGGTGAACCGCGCATACCCATCTTGTCGAACTTCTTCCCCCTTTTGAAACCATGTGAAGCAGCCTCCACAACAAATGCGCTTATCCCCTTTTTCTGCAAGTCCGGATTGGTCTTCGCATAAACAAGGCAAATATCCGCGACAGGTGCATTGGTTATGAATGTCTTAGAGCCGTTTAAAATGAAATGATTGCCCGTCCTTCTTGCAGTTGTTCTCATTGCCAGAGAATCGGAACCGGATTCCCGTTCAGTGAGTCCAAGACAGCCAATCAGTTTGCCTGTTGCGAGTCCCTGAACATAAGAATCTATTTGCTCCCGGCTTCCGTTGCGGAAAAGATTATCCAGACACAGGTTTGAATGAGCGCCAACGGAGAGCGCAAATGCAGGTGAAACACGTGCGAGTTCTTCAAGGCATATTGCCTGGGAGATGTAATCCAGACCGGCTCCACCATATTCGGTAGGAATAGTGATACCCAGCATGCCGATGTCTCCCATTTTTCTGAAAAGGTCATCGGGAAAGTAATCATCGGTGTCCATTCTTTCCGCAACTTTTGCAAGATCACTTCTTGCAAACCTCCTTACGGTGTTTCTGACCATCTCGTGCTCTTCGCTGAGCTCGAAATTCATGATTATACCCGAAAGACAATAGTGTTATGGATAAAAATAGTTGGACGTGCCGATAATGCAGCTTTGCACTGAAATTTACCGGAAACCGGCGTCAATGCGGAATCGGTATCATCAGATCTGGAAAGCATTATGCGAAATATGCCTTGCCCACTTTGCAGGTTATTACCAAAGCGGGCAGAATCAATAACACGACATTCCAGCCTTCCGGCCTTTGAAACATTCTATCCTGCCGGAAGCGGTCACATCTGCGTTCAATCCGGCAAAGTGAAAATGCAGATCCGATAGCGGAAATGAGCGTTTCCAGATGCTGACTGGAGGAATTTTCACTGCAAGGCGTCGCCTGAAACAGGCAAAACAATTAAGCGTGGCTTCATCAGACAAATCTGTAAGCAGTGAGAGACAAACTCGACATGATCAGCGAGATGAGAAATACAAACATATACGCGATGGACAGACGGAAGCTTCCCAGAAAAAATCTCCTGTCGTGCGACTTCAAAGCGGCAACTGAGCGTGTCAGAAGCAGAAAATTCATCAGACTTATCACGACAAGGTAGATTATAGAAAGACGGGAAACAAGATAAAGAAAATAAGTCACCGCCACCGTGGAAACATTGTATATGAGCGCGGATTTTGCTATACTCCCGGCATCCCTGAGGGAAGAAATGACCGGGATTCCCGCAGCTTTGTAATCCTCACTGTAGTAAATCGAGAGTGGCCAGAAATGACCCGGCTGCCACAGAAAGACAACCATGAAAATTAAAAATGGAATGAGCCAGTCAGTCTGAGAGTAAACTGACCAGCCACCCAGAGCGGGAATAGCGCCGGATAAACCACCCCAGAGAACTGCACTTGGGGTCCTCCTTTTCAGATACAGAGTGTAAAGAACAATATAGAGTAATGAGCCCAACCCGATAATCAGCGCCGTCAGAGGATTGATCAAAACGAATGAAAGTGCTACCGACAGGATGAGCATAAACAGACCGAACTGGAGCGCGTTGACAGGGCTGAGCCTGCCTGAAGGAACAGCTCTTCCGGCAGTTCGGGACATCTTTACATCAATATCCCTGTCAAAATAAGAGTTGATTGCGGCAGAACCTCCGAGTCCCATGTATCCCAACACTATCAGTTTGATCATGGAAAACGCAGGAACTGAGCTTCGTCCTGCGACAATGAGGGAGGCAACTGCCACCAGCAATTCAGCGGTGATGAGCCGCGGCTTGGTCAGCTCAACGAGATCGGATATCCTCGACGTATCAGTTGCTAAATGCCATTAATATAAAAACTCTGAGCCCTCCAGATTAACCATACACCGAAAGTGCAAACCTTCGAAAACCTGGTAAGCAGGTCGGAAACAATCAAGTCAAGAAGTTGTGTGGCTGAGGCATTTACTCCTGACCGCTTGAGTCTGGTTCTTCTGCGTGGATGCCGATTGCATATTCAGGAAATGTGTGAATCACTGTTGACTGGGTACCGGCACTATCTGTTACTTCGCTGCTACCTCTGACCGGAGACGACAAAGCGGATTGAGACCCGTGAACTGGAAGTCTGAACTCGTCGTCTTCCTGAGGAAAGTAAAGGTAATCGTATAGATTGAGTGCATAGCTGAAAATGAGGAAAATAATTCCCGTGCCTATGCCCCAGTATGTGCTAGGCTGCCCCACTGTTGGCACCATAAACATCAGGCCAAGTATGGAAAATGCTGTGATGAAAAGCGCAGCCATCAGAAATAATGCAGAGTTCCTGTTTACCACCTTTGTGCTGTTCTGCACAACAACCGGCCTGGAAGCAGATTTTCCGTACACTACCCTTCTTCCAAAAAGCGCGTACGACATGCCTATGGGTATTATTATGCCCAATCCATAAACAGTCGGTTGAGACATAAAGCTCGACAAAGTTCCAATGAATATCAATCCTGCAACAATAAGAAGTGCTGCTGTTTTGGGTGTCAGTCTGAGTTCTCCTCTCGTTCGAGCCAGGAAACGTGGTATCAGATATACACACAGAAATGCCACGATCAACGGAGGCAGCATGATGCCCAGCTGGACAGAAAAAGGCTCAGGCACGCCCGGGGCAGTGTAAGCCCAGACACTTAGCTGAACCAGATAGGTTATGAGAAGTATGCCGATTCCGACCCACAACGGCCTCTTGTGAGGTTCTGTTTCATCAGACCTGTCGAGCCATGGTAAAACAAGCAGATAAAGCGCTGGCACAATAGCTGAAAGAGCAGAAGCCACTACCGGATTGTAAGGCGCACCTGTGGGGGTATTGAAATCTATTGCTTTATACAGGAAAAGGAAGAACCACGGAGGGTATGGTGGAACTGTGAGTGCAAGCGGACTGGTCGGTGACGGCGCAGGCGCAGGCTGGAACAGGAAAGGCACACCGTTGAGGTTTGCCAGTACGTTTGGCACAATCAGAATCAGCCCCCATATCATGAGTGTCAGTGAAAGTGTATAGAGAAAATTGCGCGGCCACCATGGATTAAAATTCTTCCATTCTTCTTTAGAATACAGGGCGGGTGCCTTGTCCTTAACCTTCTTGGATGGCATAACACCATATTGCTCGAAGAAAAGGAAATGTATGACAAAGAACGAACCAATCATTGCTGTCAAAATGATGTGCCACGCAAGAAGTCTGGTGTACATGTCTAAAGCAAGGCCATTCCCGAAGACTATAACCTGCAGAATGCTTCCGCCGGGCAGATAAGAAAGAATCCCCTGAGCAACGCCATCAGCATCGACCCCGAGAATATCTGCCGGAAGTGAATAGCCAGTGAAGGCAGTAGCAAGCGTCAGGGCAAAGAGTATCAATCCGACTACCCAGAGAAATTGTCTGGGTTTCTTGTATGCGCCGTCAAAGTAGTTCCTGAACAGATGCAGATATATCAGAAAAATCATGAAATACGCACCATAGAGATGGCTGAACAGTATCGGCGCACCAAATGGTACATTCTGAATCAGAAACATCGTCTGATTGTACGGGTCTGACGGATAATAAGTCAATAACAGGAAGAGTCCTGAAAACACTTCGAATGAGAGTGCTGCCGCTACCAGTGCGCCCAGCCAGTATTTCATCCGAAACATGTAATTCGGCATTTTGAAAAGAGGCTGTTCGTTGATATCGATAATATCAGTAAGTGACATTTTAGGAATGACTCTTGAAATGATACCTGAAATTCTATCGATCATCTTCATAGGACCACCATACTACGGAAACGGATTTATTGTGTGTGAGACTGTGGTTGAAGTACCGCTGACAGGCGTACCTCCAATAAGGGTGCCGGTGTGGCCATAGACCGGGACACCTACCTCATCTGTCGCGTAAAGCTGGTCAGTTGAGGAATCCCACTCCAGCACTACTGCAGGAAGCGGTCTTTCAGTGGGTCCGGTAAGGACTGCCGCACCTCGGTACGGATCATATGTTGATCCATGACAGTCACAATGGATCACCGCGGGAATGCCGCTGGTGGTGGCCGCTGTGAGTGCGGCTTGTGTGAGAAGTGCCGGGGGAGCCATGCCCGTCTTCATCTCGTCAGGAGGATACAAATGGATTTCAGGAGGTTTGCATCCCAGATGCTGACAAATTGCACTGTATGAAACGATTGATTTGTTTGGTCCCACCCCTCCGGGAAACTTGTACTTGCCACCATTCAATGGTATGCTCACATCGACCGGTGATACAGCAACGGGACTATTGTTACTATCACCAAGATTGAGAATGAAGTTTATCTCATTTTGAAGGGGATATTCGTACAACGTGATGACAGGACTGTTGACGACAATGGAAGAAGCCTTAACCGGGTTCGCCGATGAGTCTACGAGAAGCATCCTGGTGTAAGATTTTGCACCGACAATTGGAACCTCCAGACCTCTGACGGCCCCGAGTGCGCTGGCAACAGCTGCGGCCCCAATCCCGAATATCATCCCTTTAATGAACTTCCTTCGGCCATCATCGACAGGTCCGACGTTGGTGCCGAGATACTTGAAAAGGTATTCCTCCCCCTTCTCCATGAAGAGCGTGTCATTGAATCTTGTCCGGGGGTTCTTCATAGCCCCCGAGGTCTTTGACAGATAATAGAAGTCCTCAATGCTCATGGTCTTTAAAACAGTCGTTCGAAACACCCTTGAGTTGCCTTATTTGCGGTATTTGGCAATTGATATTTAATTTTGCGGTATATTCAACCGATTCCCGAAGAGTGGTTGGAGTGCCGGTTGAGCAACGCTGCAGTTGATTGAAAAACGCATCACCATCTTCCTTTCCAACAAATAGACTTCAACGGCCTTTCACCATCCTCACATTCGGGTTTTCATTAGATTCGGGCAACTGCACATACAGCAGTTCTGATCGGCTGCCGGCGATCAGCGTTCTATTGCTTGGAATAATGAGCAGCAAGATTACCTGATGGAGATACGGTTTGGATTAGCCTGCGCCACAGAAGAATCAGCAATATCAGCAGAAATGCATCAATGGTGTTTTCGATATAACTGTAATTAAAAACCCACATTTCAAGGAAAGTAATGGAAAAATGGGTGCTCAGTATTATCACAGCTAAGGCGTCTAGAGGAAACAGGCATATCGCGACTGTCAAAACAATGATACCCGTGGAGAAAAACTTGCCAAAAATGAAATCCTCATGAAGTATTCCGTTCATGATTGCACCACATGCAAACATCAGATTCTTTACAACAAGTACAGTGAGCAGGACTGAAAAGAAAGTTTCTCCCAGGAGAAATATGAAACCGAAGTGACCGGTGGGAAACCACTCTATACCTGATTCATACAAATTAATCAAGCTGCCTGCGTGTATGAATACGAAAGGGTTTGGAGTATTTGTTGCGGCAAGAAGAGGATAAACACTCGAACGGTAGTAAAAAAACATATCGTTTGAGAATGCATAGACAAACCAGTAAGCAACTCCAAATACAGTGATTATTGAGAATCGTATAATGTTCGTTTGAATAGAACGGTGGTTGCATGT
Organism: Methanomassiliicoccales archaeon; assembly: GCA_027365715.1. The sequence goes on from DAHXLZ010000291.1 coordinate 17,998, forward strand.
GGAATCAATAGCAGGTAAAACCGATTGCCCGTTCTCTGATAGTTTGCAGTCTCGAGGCTCCGGTTCGTCTGCATGAGTCATTAATCCTGCCAGCTGGTATTGTTGAATCGGGACACAACAATAATTCCCCTCTCTGATTAAAAGCTATTTAAACGATGCCCGGTGTTTCAAAAGCAAACCTGGCTGCAATTGTGGCAGAAACGCAGAGAGAATGTGCTGTCTGGACCTCTCGTATCAAGTCCTGATGTGTGGTTCTTCCGAAAGTATAAGAATATGGATCATTTTCAAGTTTATTGAGATTACAGGAGTGCCGGCAATGAGCGTGAATTCCAGGATCGGAAGCTACACCATGATGGCAGTGGGTGTGATCGGGACTGTTGTTTCGCTGATTGGTGGCAACCTGATTACAGCAGTCGGCTCGATTCTGCTCGCAGAAGTGGGAACTTTTTCTCTTGCTGTTGAATGAGCAACAACACTGCGAATCCGTTATCTCAAGACTGAAAAGTTAAGCTCAAACAAACCGCAAAGTCCAGGAGGCAGTTCACCAGATGAGACGGACAGATTACAGGCAAATTTCAGAAGAGTTTTTCACATACATCGCCACATGCCAGCCCGAATAAATCAATAGAGGCGCAAGAACACTTGCTCATTCCCCTGTATTTGCAGAAATCCTTGCAAACTTCTCAAGATAGAGTGTTCTACAACTTGTACAGCAAAAATATTTAGATTTCCCACTTAAAATTTCAGTGACAGCTGGACCGTTTATTTCACCTCTGCAGAAATAGCAATTCGAGCTTAGCCGTGCACCACTCTCGATGCTGGGCCTGTTTGCATTCATCTCGTATGCCACTGTTGGAGTTACTGATATTCTCTCGACTCCCTTTACTGAAGAAAGACGCGTGTAAAGCGACATAACTTCCTTATCTGTCCCGGAGAAAATCCCCACCATTCTGGAATCCTGGGTAAACAGATAGTGATGGAGTTCTCCGGAATATTTCTGTAAATTTTTCTGTAATGACGGTTTAAAATGTATTTCAACAAGATAATCCTTGAGCCCGAATGCACTGGAATCTATGACTGCGGTGAATGACTTGATCGCTCCTGACTCGACCAGTCTCTGCAGCTTGGAGCTAAGTGTAGGTGTTGAGATACCCGACGTTTTGGAAATTGCTCTTAGAGACTGTCTGGCATTTTCCTGCAGGGCACGTATTAGCAGAACATCTACTTCATCCAGAGACAATCTGTCTCTTGTCACTTTAGCACCCTTCTGTTCGAATTATCTTTTACTAATGTTAAACAAGTCGGTGAATAGATAGCCATATAGTGTATCAGCACGCTAGTAATATTTAACAACTGTTAATGAAATACCTAATATATGTGTTATGTATTGTTAAAGGCGGTGAAGTTAAATTGGCGATAGATGTAGTTTGCAAAATGAATGTCGACGAGAAGAGTGCAAAATTCAGGTCGGAACATAAGAGCCATGCGTACTATTTCTGTTGTGCTGGATGCAAGAAATCTTTTGACAGCGATCCGGCCAAGTTTGTCAGAGATTGAATTGCCGAAGGATGGAGCATGGCCAAGGATCCCGTCTGTGGCATGTATGTTGATGAAACAACAGCCACACTGAAGAGCATCATAGATGGCAGAGAGTATTATTTCTGTGCCTCCTCTTGCAAAGAGCAGTTCGATGCACCGCTCATAACATGGCACAAGAATAAGGTGAAAACAGCCGCAAGCTGGGCTCTCGGCGTTCCCGTAATTATCATAACATACTTTGTGCATTTCTACGGCGACTATCTGATTCTTCTACTGCTTGCAGGCATCGTTCAGTTCTGGCCGGGATTGAGATTCTACGGTGGTCTGATTGATGGAATCAGGAGCCGATCAACAAACATGGACACACTGATTGCCGTGGGTACCACTACCGCGTTCATCTACAGTGCGGCCATTGTTTTGCAGAATCCTCTTGCTGGAACAGGGGGCGTGTATTTCGACGCTTCCTCCCTGATAATTGCCCTCATACTCACAGGCAATCTGATGGAAGAACTGATGAAGGAGAGGGCGTCCGAAGCAACAAGACGTTTGATGGACATACAACCCAGAACTGCAAACGTAGTCAGGGATGGAACTGAAGAGGTGCTGCCGGTGGAAGAGGTTCAGACCGGTGACCTGATCAGGGTGCGTCCTGGCGAAGTCTTGCCTATTGATGGCATTGTTATGGAAGGCGTTAGCGAGGTAGATCAGTCAATGGTGACAGGAGAGACTGTCCCCATTCTCGTGAAAGGCGGAAATGCAGTAGTGGGAGGAACGCTTAACACGACCGGGACATTTCTCATCAGGGCAACAACTGTAGGCTCCGACAGCACTCTTTCACACATCATAGAACTCGTAACCCAGGCCAGGGAGGGCAGGGCGTCTATTCAGAGACTCGCGGATAAGATATCATCATATTTCGTTCCAATTGTCGTGACTGCTGCTGTGATTTCGTCCTTCTTCTGGTATTTTATCGCTGACGCAGGACTCACGGTGGCAATTCTTGCTTTCGTTTCGGTCATTGTTGTGGCGTGTCCATGCTCACTCGGAATCGCGACTCCAGCAGCACTGATGGTGGGTGCAGGGAAGGGCGCAAAATTGGGTATACTGTTCAAAGGTGGCGACTCAATTGAGATGGCGAGTAAGGTGGATGTAGTCGTAATGGATAAGACTGGAACAATAACAGAGGGACGTTTCGAACTGGTCAGAATAACACCATATGCGAATTTTGCCCTTAACGGTGTTGCAAGTGTGCTCGCATCTCTCGAAGCACATTCGGAACATCCCGTCGCCAGGGCCGCGGTGGAATATGCACGAACGACCGGAATGAATGCGAGTCGTGTAACAGAGTTTGAAGCGATTCCCGGTCAAGGGGTAAAGGGCAAAATTGAGAATATGGCGTACTGGGCCGGAAACTTTGAAATGGCAAGGTCTCAGGGAGTTGATGTCAAGGACTTGGGTAAAGTCCGTCCAGATATTGATTCGGAAGAGGAAAAAGCAAGAACTGTTATACTCATAGGATTGGGAAGAGAGATAATAGGAATGGCTTCGTTTCAGGATATTGTACGCCGTGGCTCCAGGGGACTCGTGGCTTCACTTTCGCGAATCGGTGTGGACGTCATTATGATCACGGGAGACAATGAAAAGACAGCTGTACATATCGCCAATGAAATTGGTATCTCCAAATATTATGCCGATGTGAGACCAGACAGAAAGGAAGAGATCATACGCGACCTTCAAAGAGAAGGACACGTTGTCGCCATGGTGGGAGACGGCATAAACGACGCTCCTTCGCTTGCGGCTGCCGATGTCGGTATGGCCGTGGGCACTGGAACAGACATAGCAAAGTCATCAGGAAACGTAGTTCTGATGAACGCGAATCCCGATGATATTGCAGTTGCGTTGAGCCTCGGTCGCAGAACGTTTGCAAAGATCAGGCAGAACCTGTTCTGGGCGTTCGCTTATAACGCTGTGCTGATTCCGGTTGCCGCAGGCGCGCTGGTTCCTTTATCCGGTCTGGGCATTTATGCCGTTATGCCAATAATGGCCGCACTGGCAATGGCGTTCAGCAGTAC
>DAHXLZ010000137.1 GCA_027365715.1 Methanomassiliicoccales archaeon
CTGCATGGTTGTCGACACCGATGAGTTAACCGGGCGGACTGCCTCCTTCTGGTCAGAAGGTGACGGCATCACAGTAGTGGAAGGGCATCTGTCCCACTTTGCATCGTGCTCCATGGCTGTTGTTCTGAGATGCAGTCCATCGATCCTCTACGACAGACTCGGGAAAAGGGGATGGGAACGCAGCAAGATCCTGGACAATGTGCGCTCAGAAGTACTCGATGTAATTCTCATTGAGGCAGCAGAAAGGATAAAGTGCATACACGAGTTGGACACGAGCGGCACAACTGCCGGACGCACGGCTGATAAGGTTGAAAGGATAATTAAGGGTGAGCACAGGAGCCTGCCGTTAAAATCAAGATGGAGAGGTGAAATTGAGAAATGGTTTTAGACAGAGCAAGAGAATTATCGGAAAAAATTTTTGACCCGGTTGCACGAAGGCTTGCCAGGTTCAATCCGAACACGGTAAGCTGGATAGCATTTGTCCTTGCTGCATTCGGAGCAGTGCTTCTTGCCGGTTCATCAACTGGAACGCGTGATCTGCTCATCGGCGCATTCGCCTTCATACTCATGAGCGGCATTTTTGATGCACTTGATGGAGCGATTGCCCGTGTTTCAGGGAAGGGGAGCCAGAAGGGTGATTTCCTCGATCATGTTCTGGACAGGTATGCGGACATTGCACTGATACTGGGCTTCACATTCAGCTTCTATTCGAGCGGAATAGCGCTGGGGATGTTTGCTTTAATCGGCGTCTTCATGACAAGCTATCTCGGCACACAGGCACAGGCCATAGGCCTGAAAAGAAATTACGGCGGCATTCTTGGAAGAGCGGACAGAATCGTCTACATGCTCATTGCAGTCATCGTGGAATATCTGTATGGAACGGCACACTACGGGCCGCATGGTGCAACATTCCTCTTCCTTACGCCGTTTGAATGGCTTCTTCTCTTTTTCGGCATAGCTGGCAATCTCACTGCTGTCTGGAGGGCGGTCGCTTCCTGGAAGCAGATTTAGGGGGCCTGCCCCTGGTGATGTAATAAGTCAGTGGGTGTTTCATCCACTCCATATCGCAGAGGCTGTCCGGATTGTAGCAAATGCCGTAAGATTTCATCGTGCTGCATTCAGGGACGGAGTATTCGGTGGATGATATTTTTCCGGTTATATGCTCGATCTGGTACCGCGTCTTGTCAGCACGGAAATCAGGCACCGCGCTGAACAGATCGAATATCTGCTCGGCAGTCATGCCTATTGCGTGCAGAAATGTCACTATCGCGAACCTGCCCATCTGCGGCACGTTCTGGGACGTCTGTATCTGGCGCAGGATTTCCTTCATGCAGGGAGGGTATCTGTCCTCGCTGATGTCGCCAAGACTGTTCTTCTGGAACTCCGCCTTCTTCTCATTCAGAGCGGCAGCAACCTCCTGCACCTCGGCTGAAAGGGCGTGCCGTATCTCGTCAGTGTATGGCGGAAGCCGTTCGGACAGATGGTCGGTGACAGCCTGTTCAATAAGCCTGATGAGGCGCTGGCGGTCCACTGCCACGCTGCCTTTCTTCAATTTCTGATAGAGCAGCTTCCAGTCAGGCGATCGCATCTTCGAGGAATACTTGAGGAATGAAGTGAAGTGAACTGAATATGTCCCGTTGCCTTCCGCGTCTTCAACAGGCTCAATGCCGAATTCCATTGCCATCGGCATTATCAGCCCGTGATTCCTGCCGAGCAGTGCACCGGCCGCCTTTCCTTCAGTCACCGCCATCCTGTTAACAAGAAATCTGTCTCCGATTACAGAGATAATCATCCTCGCAACGGCAAATGACAGAATCTCCTGCCTGCATTCCTCATCCGTGGAAAGCTTCCGTGTGCCAGTCTCCATCTCGCCGAGTGCGGAGAGCGTTCTCTCCTTTCCTCTAACCCTGACAATTTCATAGAAAGGGCTCGTGAGTATGACCGGAAGATCATATTTCTCAGGATGCGCTGCCACATAATTCCTGACAGTTCCCGTATACGGGAACATTGCCATATTCCTGAGGCTGTTGAGATTGGATAGCATCACTGTCCTGGAAGAATAGAACGCGAATGCTTAAAACAGTAATGGGGGGATGGCCGAAGCGGTTCCGTCAGAGAAGGGTAATCTCAATGGATTCAACGCTCTGGATTCCACCAATGCCACTCAGCGCCCTTTCAACATTCTCGGAAGTGCCTTCCCTGTCCTCGGCAATAATCATGACCTCATATGACCTGAGGCCAAAGGCGATCGGTACGATCCTCTTATCCCTGAGTTCAGAACCCTGAGGCAACTCCGAAGCTATTGTCCGGTCCAGTCCTTCAAAATCGAAATCGGTCGACTCAGGCATCAGTCTGTACGTCATTGCCACTTTCCCCATCTGAAGACCTCACCGTTCACGGACCGGAGAAGCCGCAGGAACTGCAGGTATAACTTACTCCCTGATCCCTGCACTGGGCACATCTGCCAATCCTATTCTGTGCGCAGCTTGGGCACGTGAACGAAACAACGCCTGTGCCGATGAGCCGGATTCCGCATGAACTGCAACTCAAATCATTATCTGACATTGACGGGTTTCTGAAAGTATCCTCCTATATAAGTTATGCACTCTGTGACCGTGTCAACTTTTCATTGAAAAGCACGACTTGAATGCTTCTGCTCCAGCAGAGCAGGGCTCTCACATTACCCGGAACGCTGCTCCATACAGAGTCAACATGCCACTCAGACAGTTGAATGCCGACTCGATCGGAAGAATGTGTCCGGATAACGACAGACAAAATTTAAGCAGATTCTCAGTCAGGCTGAGCGAAAGCAGGAAGTGGGTGGAAATGACCGGGGAAGCACATTTCAAAATAGAACAGGCCGGGAAGGATTCTGTCTCAATCCTGATGAGGCACAGGGAGCGCATGTGGAGGGAAATAGGTGATTACTCAGAGGAGCAGATAAGAATTTCACAGGAAAATTATTCGGTATGGCTGTCGCAAAAATTGAGCACCGGAGAACTTATCGCATTTGTTGCATACGACGGTGACAGGGGAGCAGCAGGCAGCGGATGTGTCTGGGTGCAGAGTACGGGACCAAAACCACACAACCCCGATGGCATTGTTTCCTACCTGATGTCAATGTACACAGAGGAGAAATATCGCAGACAGGGAGTCGCATCGGCCATACTTGGCAGGGCGGTTGAATTCAGCAGAAAGAAAGGGATCAGGAGGATGTATCTCCACGCATCCAGATTCGGACGTGCTCTATACCAGAAGGAAGGCTTTGTGGAATCAAACGAAATGAGGCTTGACCTGTAGAACAATTACAATTAACCCGGCAGACACAATTAATAAGGGAGCGGTAAATACACTGCGACACCGAATATGGCAGACGAAGAGAAGAAGGGCTTAAGAGAGCTGATTTTGACCAATTTTACAGCACTGATAACTGCTGCATTCGGGCTCATAGCTGCACTTGCCTGGATGCGTGGAGATACATCCTCCTGATCCCTTTCTGTCTGCTGAATTCAACCGCCC
>DAHXLZ010000138.1 GCA_027365715.1 Methanomassiliicoccales archaeon
TTACGCGCGTGGAGAGAGTTGCCAACACCTCCCGGAAGGGAAGGCGAGCAGTCTCGAAGAAACGCGAACCGCCGGCCGCAAAGGAGGTCGCATTCTAATGCAGCCAGGAACCCCACGAATTTATTCGTGGGAGGATGTCAGATCCACCCATGGCCTGATGAGGGTACAACTATGGCGGCAGGTCTTCAGTTCAGCGAATAGCAACAAGAGGAAGGAAGTGAATGACCTCAATTGTTCCTTCGATATATTTTCGCAGCCTCTTCTGAAAGCATGGAGAAGTTTTCCGAAACTTCCATGGCTGTGTGGCTGAAGGAGATGAACATCGTCTCCTCCTGGGAAGGAGGGATGAAGATGCCTGCGTCGAGCGCCATGCGAAACAGCCTGAAGAACAGTCTGTGGTCGATGCACTTAACACCGTTGTAATTGTTCACATCATTTTCGGTAAAGAAAAGCGACACCATACCGGTGCCGGATTTGACCGTGAGCCCTGATTCTGAAAGTCTTGCGGCTGCGAGTCCGGTCAGATGGCGGAGTTTGCCATAATCCTTCCTGCTCAGAATTTCCAGCGTTGCAAGACCCGCGGCCACGCTTGCAGGATGGGCAGAGTACGTGCCCGCCTGCGAAAAGCTTCCTTCCGGTCTTATCTTCCTCATCAATTCAGCCTTTCCACCAAACGATGCAAGCGGCATGCCGCCGCCTATTATCTTGCCGAAGGTGTAAAGATCCGGCACTATGCCTTCACCTTCGCAGAATGGACCGAAACGAGTCCTGAAACCTGTTATCACCTCATCACATATCAGCAGAGTGCCGGTCGATTCTGTATAATCTCTGATGTCTGCAAGATAACCCGGCTCAGGAAGAATGAGTCCGGCATTGCCCATAACCGGCTCGATTATGAGGGCAGCATACTCCTTTGTACTCAGTCTCTTCTTTGCAGCACCAGATGAGTTGAATTCAATCTCATCAACAGTCTCGCCTGGAAAATTCATTGTGTGGGTTCCGTGGTAACCGCCGCGTATTTTCATTATTTTATTCCTGCCGGTGCAGTGCAGGCTCAGGCGAAGTGCGTGCATGGTTGCCTCTGTCCCGGTCGAAACAAAACGCATCATCTCCATTCCGCGGCATGCTTTTACTATCAGCCGCCCGAGTTTGATTTCATTCTCTGTGGGCGCCGCGAACATCATGCCTTCATCCACAGCCAATCTCACTGCACGGGCAACTGCAGGGTCAGAGTGACCGAGTATCAGCGGACCATATCCCAGCACGTAGTCGACGTATTCTCTTCCATCCACGTCGAGCATGTGTGAGCGCTTACCGCTCTTCATGAATCTGGGAAATGGAGGATAATAACGGACCGGACTGTTAACACCTCCAGGAAATAACAGCCTGGACTTGCGAAACAGCATTCCACTCTTCAAATTGACAGCTCCTGAACCGGACCGAATTTACCATCCGCTGCTTAAATAGTTGCGCCCTCTGCTCAACAGATTAGAACACGTAATCGGGCCGATTACGCCTGCGGCAGATGGTTCAAATCAGATGCGGACAGAAGAATCATCACCTAGAAATAGCATTTGTGTTACTGATAAACTGTGCTGCTGGTTCAGGAAAGCATTTATCCTGCCGCGAAGATTGAATCAAATAATAAAAGAAAGGCATTCACATGACTGACCAGAATACACCAAAAAGCGCGAGAAAGGAATGTTACAATTGCTGGAGGCTCATACCGGACGATGCCAGATTCTGCCCTTTCTGCGGTTTCAATCAGGTGGAGAAGCACGGATTCCAGCTTATTTCTGAGCAGAAGGAGGATCCTTCCGCACCGCCGCAGAATGTTGCCGCGCCTGGACGGGCGGGCGTCAGTTTCCAGACACAGGGCGGGATTCCATTCAATGTTCACCAGTATCCGCTGTACAGCGGCACAAGCGTTCAGACCGGGAGAGCCGCCGTTAATTCACAGAACAGGTTTTCATGGGTGGACGTTGCAAAAACTGCTGCCGTAATTGGTGCACTGCTCTACTTCATTGCAATCATAATGGAGCTGGGAGCAGCATATCTCTACACGGAATATACACCATCAATGGCTGCATCTCCATATTCGTTCCCGTTTTACTTCATCATCCCTCCGTTTCCGCCGCTGTACGTCAATGGTGTCTATTCCACAGGCTACTTCGTGGCGTACCCGGCTGTCGTGCTCATTGCGACTGCCTGCTTTGTCATAATGGCAAAGAAGTCTTACAGCTTCAGAAAAGAGATGATGACGGGCTACAGGAAAAGAACAACCAGCGACCTGATGTTTATTGGCGGCCTTTTCATGGCATACCTGTTCGTCAGCATTGCAACAGTTCTGTTTGTTGTGGATGTTCTGGGTCAGTCTGTGCCGACGCCAAACTTCAATGCTGTTCCAACCAATTTGCTTATCTTTGAGCTTACATTCGCGCCGGTATGGGAGGAAACAGTTTACCGGCTCATGCTCATCGGCATCCCGCTCACAATATTTTATGCAGTTACCCGCAAAGGAGACGGAAGGAGAGGGTGGAAATACCTTATTGGCGGGAACATGAAGATTACTCCTCCGGTACTGATACTCATAATCATCTCATCTGTCATATTCGGCGTCGCACACTGGTCCTCAGGTTCCGGATGGGGACTCTGGAAAATATTTCCGGCCGCTGTAGCGGGTTTGATTCTCGCATACCTCTATGTAAAAAAGGGGCTGTATGCAGACATATTATTCCATTTCAGCGTCGATGCTACGGGAATCATAACCTCCCCCGTGACTTCGAACCCCATACTGAATGACGGGCTGGGCATCATGCTTTACGCATGGGCCGCCATAGGGCTGATATTCTTCATTTACTGGATAATCGTGATACTTGGTTTCTTCACCGGAAAGAACATGCTGCCTTCGAAGGTTGTGGCAAGATACGCCACTGCTGCGGCAAACGCAGGTGCCGGCGTTGCAGCTGCCGATGAGCCGGTAAACAGAACTGCCGGACAGGAAGGACAGCAAACTGCCGGACAGGAGGGTACCCATGGGCCGGATCCCTACAGGCAAAACACTCAATACGGCAGTTTCTACCAGGGAACACACAGACCTTTCCAGGAGGCAATCCTGCGATCCCGGGAGACCTTGTTTTCGGCTATTCCTGCAAAAACTGCGGTGGACTCGAAGCGAAATATCAGGATGGCAGGTTCATCTGTGTATTCTGCGGACAGGAAAATAAAAAATGACGTTTTCAGAGTAACGATTCGACGTATTCTCTGCCTGAAATTGCCTCTGCCGGACTCCTTGCCTCAATGACTACAGGGATATCCATTTTTGAAATCAGGGCAACTGTTTCCCGATTGACCACGCGACCGGTCCCTGGCTGCAGGTGTTCGTCCTGATGGCCATCATTATCGCTGAGATGAAGCATCCTTATGCTGTCATGCATCGACAGGAATGCACCCAGTTCACAATCCAGGGAAGCATGCGCGACGTCAAGGCACAGATTTACAGGCGAACCGGCCATGAGTGACTTCATCTCCTTTGGCTTAGAGGCTACCGAGCCCGATACCGATGGCATATTTTCGACCAGCAATTCAGTACCAAGGGATTTCGAGAGAGATGCCAGTGCCCTTATTCCCTCTCTTGCAAGCAGGAACGCCCTCTCTCTGTCGTGCAATGAAAGGACAGAGTGGATTCCGGGATGTACCACGAAAGTTTTTATTCCCAGGCCGGCGGCCCTGCGCATCGTTTCCGCTGTCTCACCTATTGATGCACTCCTGATTGCCCTGTTCATGCTCGCAATATTTATGTCACTCATCGGGAGGTGAACTGTATACTTCAGGCCATACGAGCCGGCTACATCATCAAATTCGTCCGCAAAAGTCTGCATTCCATAATTCCCTTCGGTGACAATCTGCCAGCCGTCAAAATGTGCTATCAGAGTGTCCAGCAGACCCGAAAGCGGGCCAAGTGACAGGGATGAACAGGAAAAGTGGAACTGCACAGCAATCACTCTCCGCCGGAGGAAGCCTGCGGGCCGTAATCTTTTCCCTGCCTGGAAGTGACGTATCCAGCAACGCCGAGCAGTTTCTCGAAGTGCAGAACAGGATTGTTCACTTCTCCGCTCAGTTCTATGCTGCCGAGTGGTTTGGGTTCATCGATTATATTCACCCTGCCCGCCAGAGCGGCCTGCTTGTTGAATTTTATACAAAATCTGCTGCCTTCGGCATTCCTGTTTATCTCCTCAACAAATGCATACTTAATTTTCTGATCGGCAATGAGCTTTAAAAGCGGGCCAATCTCAACGGGTCTGCACAGGATAAAATTGCCTTCCCCGGTCAGCCTGGCATCAGGGAAGAGGTTTGACACAGCGTTTTTGACCCTTGCAGGATCTTCCGTCGGAAACAGTTCAGCACGAACGTAAAAGTCAGTCATCGTGGATTCTCACCCTGAACTTCAATCCTGCGGTTCGGTCTTAAACTTTTTTGAAGACGGGCTGTTTGTCCGATTAATTGTAACGGCGGGAAAAATGGAATGAACCTGTCGAGTGAAATCCGCTGCAATTTGAAATCATTCCGAATAAGAATAATGCTTTATAGTTTGCTTACGGATAAGGAATCGATTGGACACGGATGTATCATTTACACTTGGAATATGCCTGACTGACGAGGCGGTCTGCCTTGAAAAACTGATTTCTGCCACAAACAGAGAATCCCTTCCGAATGGAGTCACCATAACCGATTTAATCCTGGTAGTGAGCGGCGGTTTCAGAAATACAGAGGCAGTGGCGACAAATTCCAGCGTGCGTTTTCCACGAACTGTGATAGTGGAGGAGCGGAGGAGCGGAAAGGCGAGCGCAATCAACAGAATTATAAGCAGTATGCGTGGAAACAATCTTCTGCTGATAAACGGTGACGCCCTCCCGGAGGCCGGATCCATCGCTGCGCTCATGGAGGATCTCGTGACCTCGGGACGTGCAATGATGTGCGCTCAGCCTCTGCCGGCAGTGAGTAACTGCAGCCCTGTTACAGCAGGCCTCATGAGATTCCTGTGGTCATTGCACAACTCCACCATGGATACACTTGAAAAATGCGGGGAGAGGATTCACCTGACGGATGAGATGATAGCTATCAACGGCAAACACATTGCGAAGCTTCCGGACGGTACGGTGAATGACGGTGCCTTTATCTCCACCAGAACACAGCTGAATGGCGACGCTGTATCATTTTCGCGGAGAGCTGTTGTCAGGGTTTCAGTGCCCCATGGAATTCGTGACATAATAGTGCAGAGGCGGAGGATAATATTCGGTCACCTGCAGGTAAAGGAACTTGTCGGTGTCCTTCCGGGAACAGCGGAATTCACGGCATCGAAACATCCGCTTATCGGGCTCAGAATAATATCCGACTACAGCAGAAAGCACCCGCTTGAATTCCTCATATTTCCCCTGGCAGTAGCTGTAGAGATGATTTCACTCTTGGGCGCGTTACGCGACAGGAAGAAAAAGTCGGATGTTCACGCGGTGTGGAGGAGAGTCGACAACGCTGTCTGGAGATGATCTCAGTGCTGAATGACACCAGTTCATCGGATTCGGACAACAGACCATTCGGCATTGAAGAGGAAGTACTGCATTTTGTGAAGAGTTCCTGCAAATGTGGCCTGAGCTCGACAATTGAAGAAATTCAGGAGAGAGTTGCTGCGGGGAACAGAGAGCTTGCAGCAGAGTGTATCGCGGCAATCACCTCGCTCCAGAAGAGCGGAAGTATACTGGTCGAAGGAGGAGAAGTCAGCCTGTGCGGAGGGAAAACAGCAGGAGACGCTCACGAAAGGCGAAAAAGAGGTAATGATTACATGTCATTTGGCGTCTCGTTCCTTGAGAAAATCCTTCCTTCCGTGCCGGAAGTGATTATGGCGGGAATATGCGGTTCCGTGTCTTACGGAAGCGCAGCAGAAGGAGACGATGTAGACATAATCCTCATCTGCAGGAGCGGTTCGCTCTGGAGTGCGCTGAAGAAGGTCCTTCTGGCAGCACGTACAGTGAGAAAGAAGGAGTCGTGGAGACCGGTCATATGCCTGAGCTACTGTGCAGAAGACTCTGCTTTCAGAGAGGAGATGGCAAACCACAGGACCGGACTCTTCGCGAGCGATTGCCTCAATATCAGGGTAGTGAAGGGAGAGGACTACTACTGCAATGTGCTTGCAGGCAACGGCTGGATGCGTTACTTCTTTCCTGCAGCATATGCTGCCAGACTCCGGGATGGTGTGCGGCGCGAACCGCAAAATGAGGACCGGAATATTTCAAGAAATGTTCTGGATTACATGCTCATTGGCAATTATCTGAAAGTTATGGCACGAATGAGGAACCTTGTGTTCCACCTGAAAGGCAGAGACAGTGCATTATTCACTGCCAGGATTGAGAGAGACAGATGTATCTATGCATCAGACAGGTGGAAAAAGCTTGAAGAAAGCTGACATCATCACGACAGGAATGATTTCAAATTGCAGCGGATTTCACTCGACAGGTTCATTCCATTTTTCCCGCCGTTACAATTAATCGGACAAACAGCCCGTCTTCAAAAAAGTTTAAGACCGAACCGCAGGATTGAAGTTCAGG
>DAHXLZ010000147.1 GCA_027365715.1 Methanomassiliicoccales archaeon
GGTGCTGACAGTAACGAAATGAAACAGATATTGTCTGCGGACCGTCTTTGTCACGTGGAATTATGATTTACAGTATATGAATACTGCTTTTCAGGAAACTGCGAGGCAGGCCTGACAAAATTCAAGCATGCGAGATTCGGAAATCTACCTTTACCGTGTAACGGGCAAATACGATCCGGCGATAAAGAGATCCAGGAAAATCACGCTCAAGTATCTCGGCAGGATAACACCTGACGGCCTTCTCAGGCCGAAGTCTGTCAGGTTGATTGACGAGCTGCAGTACATTACAAACAGGGAATATGGCACATCGGGATTCATGCTTTCACAGTGCTCTGACATGCTGGATTTGTTGAAGAAACATTTCCCCGACAGATGGAAAGGAGACTGCTGTGTGCTAGATAATGCGGTTCTTCCATTCGGCTCCGGTGGAGAATATGATCCTGCACTACGTGTCATCACATCTCTTCGATGCAATACCTGATGCAAGAATGTCGCCGGAGGGTGTGAGCAACCTCCTTCACTACAACGGGACTGAGGAGGCAGAGCATCGTCGACTACATGTCAAACTTCGTTCAGGGTGAACAGTGTGTCATAGACCCGACAAGCGTTTTCTCGTGGAGTGAAAATGTGGTGGCCGCCACACTCGGCCACAACTCCGGCGGCGGCTTCATTCCGCAGCTGAACATTGTGCTTCTGACCTCTGTCAGGGGCAACCACCCGTCATTCTTCAGGATAGTGCCCGGGAGCATGGGTGATGTATCAACAATAACGGCGACAGTGTGGGGAGGCCGACATTTCCATTACGAGCTTCTGAAGAGGAGAATCGAGATAGAGCAGACACTGTCATCGCCTTTCCCTTCTGTTCAGTCCCTGTTTTCACCGGCTCCTCTGCCGCTCTGTCAGGCAGTTGTCAAGTGATGGGTGAGCGCAGAGAAGATGAGCTGAAACGGTGCTGAGCTGCCCCGGTGGGCCCTGGCGCATCACACCTTCGCCAGTTTGAACACGTAATATCCCCATTTTCTGTTTTCCCTTACAATTAACCTCTTCCTGATCAGCGAAATACTCAGACCGGTAGCCAGCATCAGGCTGTTGAAATAGTTCAGGTCACCTGAATCCCCGTAAAAGACGAGTATCCTGCCACGAGATCTAAGATATCTTTTCACTTGCGAAAAGAATCTCGTAAGCGTTTCAAAATTTTCATCCGCAACCGCTCTTTCTCTCATGTCCCTGGGCCTGAACCATCTGAAGGGAGGATCAAAGATTATCAGGTCAAATGTCCCGTCAACGCCATCAAACAGATCTCCGACACGGAACCTGATTCGTGCATCAACACCATTCCGCTTTGCGTTTTTCACGGCGGCATCGATTGCAAAGGGATTGATGTCGATGCCCAGAACATCGGAGGATCGGGATGCTGCGAGAATCGCATTGATGCCGCAGCCCGTTCCCATATCAAGTACGCGGTCACCCTCTTCTGCTTCCTCCAGAATCGCCTTGCCAAGAAGCCTGGACATCCAGGGGGGTGGGAATACCTCCCCTGGTACAACAAGCTTCTTTCCCAGATACTGCCTCCTGACGGTGTGCCGGTCCTCAATCCTCCTGTAACCAGCCTCATGCCACTTAATCCTCAAATTCACTTCATCTTCCGTCATCATTGGCTTGTATCCCATTGCTTCGGACCGGTTAGCTGATGCCTTTGTGTCCTATAATACCAGTGATTCTCGAGCGGCTCTCAAACCGACTCCGGAC
Source organism: Methanomassiliicoccales archaeon (assembly GCA_027365715.1). The sequence goes on from DAHXLZ010000147.1 coordinate 1,750, forward strand.
AGAAACATGAGGACCTTGCGTTGCAGGGCAGGGGAGAACCGTATGATGTGAGGACGGGTGTCACTTAATTGATTCATACGAATTTGAAAGGGAGGCACCAGCTTTCGGCCGCTGCTGTGCCTCCATTCACAGGGGAAATGAGGCTAGCGCAAGAGCTTCCACGCGTGAAGCCGACATCTTTCTCCTGTTGACGAAGAGCCTGCGTATACTGGAAGACATGGGACTGGCAGAGAGCAGGGTCGACGACTCCACATATCCGCCGAAGAGGATGATATCACTTACAGGCCTGGGGAAAGAGGTCGCGGACAGGATGATGGAGATCGAGAGGCTGCTGGAAGGGCATGGCTGAAAAATCAATCACGAATGCTATTCGAAAGCCATGCTGGCAAAGAGGGAAGTTGGGAGGAAATGGCGAATCTTGCGCAATTTGACATATCCATACCTGAAGGCCATCATTACATCAAGACTCATTGCCTGAGCGGAAGGGCAGTAAAGTATTGCCACTCCATGCCCTATGGTCGGATGCATACTTCGTATGGGAGATGAGAATTCAACTCTTCTTCAGAAGGTGTGACCTGATCCAGGAGGTCAGGCCGTCAAAAGTGGTATGACCGGTTATATCAATAACTGAAAACGTGGCATCACC
>DAHXLZ010000155.1 GCA_027365715.1 Methanomassiliicoccales archaeon
GCAGGTTCCGTGATAACCCTCTCGGAGGAAGCCAAGGAGCCGAAGAAGAATATCGGCAGGGCGTTCATACTGGTCATATTCCTGGGCGTCCTGCCGATATTCTTCTTCGGCTCCTTGGCTTCCTCCGAGAGTGTTATCACGGAACCTGCTCCAACAAAGCTCAGTATGTTGAATACAACCGCGAGAAACAGTATGTTTGTGCTGTTGCCTATATAGGCCGGCGTGAAGACGGATGTCGTGTTGCTGGGTCCTGCAAGAATGATCAGCGCTATTGCGCCTATATACAGAACGGCGCTCTCAGCGATTCCGGTTACTGTGGCATATAGCAGATTCGGCCTTATTCCCACATATGTGATGACAGTGACGAACACAATCGAAACGATAACAAAGGGAAGCCATGAGAATGCGATTGCGCTCAGCTGCGGGAACAGGAAATATGCGAACACGGCAAATTGGAGGAAGCCGAAGGCGGCACCACCAGTGATGCCGTTCATTACATAGAACATGCCGGCGAAGAAACCTGCCGACTTATTGAATGCCGAACCGACATAGGCATAGTATCCGCCGGCGTGCACGATATGCTTCGAAAACTGGTAGTTTGCATTGAGAGAAATGAAAAAGAGCACGAATGTCAAAAGGACGACAAGTGGCATCGATCCGAGGGAAATACCTGCAATGCCGGTCAGGAATATGCCCACGACGGCAGCGGGCGCTATGTTTGCGAACGACTGGAAGACTACGAGGGACAGGGGGAGGCTTGAACGCCAGAGGGTCTTGCCATTGGCACTCTGAGCACCTGCACTCTGTACGGACATGCACTCGGTATCGGGAACATTTTATTTCATCATTCTACCGCACAGGTGCGGAACAATTTCAAATAATGCGCCGCGCGCTCTTCTTCTTTGCAGGCGCGGACTGCGTCCGGTTGTGCCCGGATGCCAGCATCTGTGTTTGATTCCTTCCCGGCCATGATTTTCCGGCAGGCCGTGTCGTTATTATGCACCCAAAGTGCATCTCCTTGAATGCATAAACAATGTGGTATTTTATTCGGAATTAAATCCTGAAGCAGTTTTAATTGACAGATAGGCGAATTGGGGATTATACTGGGTCTGTACAGGAGAATATTGATTAGGAACGAATCAAATTCAGTTACACTTAGAAACAGTTGAGATACTTTGGAGATGAATGAAATAGATGAGCACAAAGACAAGAGTCATACTCGCAGGCACAATTGTGGTGATTACGATAGTAGGGTTGTATTCGATGCTTCTCAGCCCAAGCACTGATCTGGTGATGGGTGCCAAACTCCACGAGGTAAGCACAGGGAGTTCCACATTCGTCTCAAATAATGTAACTTATCACTACCTGTGTGCCAATATCTCACTGACTTTCAAGTTGCCGCTCAACATGAATCCAGCAAAACTTGAATTCTACGTCACAAACCAACAGCATGAAATACCAGTTTTTGGCGGAATAGTTGTCAGCGGCATCAATATTACTTACCCGGGAAATTCTTATCCAAATTGGCTAGCCACGCTTCCGGGAAAGGTAACGGGAACGGTAGAATATTGGACAGGCTTCACTGGAACAGTTACCAATCCTGACGGCAGAAATGTTGGTGGCTCTTCCAATAATGGAAATTTCATTCCCGGAGACTCAGTTGTCAAATCGGGGGCACTCTTGCGTTTGACCTTTCCTGTGGGTGTCTCTTCAGTGCAGGGCTTTAGTGTCACTGAGATATACCGCGGATCTGCCATTGCAAGCACCACTTTGACTGTTGCCGCAACTTAACTCCCCTTCCTGACTTTGCCAACGGCTGAATTTCCTCGGAACTCCACCTCGTATTTTGCTCGAGAGCCTTCCTGTTTGTACTTCTTCACCTTTCCACTTTCCATCATCCGGCCAGAGTGATTAATTCGCGAACTACCGCTTTCTCAACCTGACGGAGCGGAGTCGGTCTGCGGCTGCTGTTACACACCTCTTCTATCGGCAAGACGGGAAAGCGGTGAAACATGTGGTCCCGCATCTGAACACCTTTACGTCCTTGGAAGACGTTAGTGTATTCGAGCAGTTTGATGCATATATGTCCCGAGATTGTATCCTATCAGGGTGTAAAAGTCTCCAACAGATTACTTAGATAATCGTAACTTTTGAATGCTTAATAAATATAAGTGTAAGTTGAGGAAATGACCAAGCCAATTACTGTTAACATTCCTGAAAATATCGAGAAAGAGTTCAGGAGACACTCCTCCCAGAAATATGGTGATCGAAAGGGGCATCTGGGCAAGGCATTCGCAGAAGTTATTGAAGACTGGATCAAAAAGAGCGAACTGGATGCAGAAAGAAAATTCTGATGGAATCCATCTTCAATCTTCGAAAAGACCACCGGGCTTGATTGTCTTGGCTGACTGCCTGGTTCGGGAAAGTCCACCATAGCGCGTCCATATGTGTGTCAACTGTGTATTGCTTGCAGACAGAGATTTCAACGCATCGCTCAACATATTGAGAAGTGCAGGATGGGACGCGTTCGAACTTGAAAACGCCCGTAGAGTCGAAACCTCCACTGTGTCCACAAGGACACAGCAAGCTTCGGCGCTGAAGCAGGAAGCCCACACCCTTCAGGGATGTGAATACGTCACCACCCCATCCGGCCAATCGATAACTTAACAGAACCGCCGCTGGGCATGTTTTTATCTGTCCTCTGTTTCATGTGAACCATGAAGGTCAGGCCGGCCGCAAGGGCGACGGGCATGGAGTACGCCATCAGGGACGTTGTGCTCCCGGCGCGCGAACTTGAAAAGAAGGGCATCGAAGTCA
>DAHXLZ010000206.1 GCA_027365715.1 Methanomassiliicoccales archaeon
TGCAAGCTGTGCGGGGAGACCGAACTCCCTCCTTATGTCGTAATAGACAGTCTGCTGCAGTGCAACCTTGCTGAAGACACTGTCCCTGAACGCAATGACGGAAGCGAAGTCACACGCTTTGTTGAACCTGTGCATGGTGTCAGTGAGCGCTTTGCGCTGTCCGGCATCAAGACGACCTGACCATGAGGGTCAGATACATTACATTGACATGTCAGTTCAGCATAAGAGAACGTTGCCGCCACAATTCCTCCACCGTTTGAGAACGGTGGCATCCTTGCAGGGGGAGTCTTGTGAAAGGCATTTCAATGGATTAACCATCGCCACAGAGGGACGAATGAAATCTTCCTGTTGCCTATGACGCTGCTCCCTTCAAAATCCCAAGTTATCACTTTCAAATCGTTGCACCCTGTGGCAATTGACGCCTTGACAAGGCCGGCTGTCTCTCTCTCCTTCACTTCATCCTCGGAGGAAGCATAAGTAACCTGAATGAGTTCTTTCACAGCGTTGCCATCCTTTATCAGGAAATCAACTTCACCGTTCTGTGATTTCCAGTAAAAAACATTAAATTTCATCTTCCGGCCATATTTCCGGAACAATTCTATGGCCACGGTATTCTCCATCCGCTTTCCAATATCGCCGGAAAACCTGAATGAGTACACGCTTGCTATGGCGTTATCAATGACGTATACCTTTCTGCTGGATCTTGGTCTTTCCGTTGCTTTGACTGAGAACCTGGATATTGTGAATAGCAGGAATGCCTCCTCAGCATAATAAGTGTATTTTTCAGCGGTGTGCACACTGCCCAGTCCAATCGCATTTTTTATGGATGTGAAAGTGAACTCATTTGAGTAGATATCGAAGAGATATTTGATAAGGGAAATAACCACTGCGGGATTCGACACCCTGTTTCTTGCCGCAATATCATTCAGAATGGTGCTGTCTATCAGTGTTGTTACATACCCTTTACGATCTATGCCTTTTGTTATGAGTTCGGGATAGCCTCCAGCCACGAGATATTCCCTCAGCAATGAGAGAATTTCGCCCCGCCTTTCATCTGTAATTCTCACGGAATAACCGTCTGCAGTCTTTCCCCTGGCTCTGAGGAACTCGATGAAGGAGAATGTCAGCAGGATATTTTCCATGTGTCTTCCTGTCAGGTGGCTGGCTAGTTCACCGCTCAGGAGTTTTGAGTTTGATCCGGTGAGCACAATGCGGTAGCTGCTTCGCTGCAGTCTGTTGACAAACAGTTCCCAGCCATTCAGATTCTGTATCTCGTCCAGCACTATGAAATTAAAGTTGCCGTATATCTCCGCGGCATATCTGAGAAACTCATTGTAATCTTTCACTTTCACCAGCGTTTCGTCGTCAAAATTAAGGTAGGCAAATAATTCATTCCTGACCGATTGCAAAGCAAGAACAGACTTTCCGGCTCTTCGCGGGCCGGTTATGACTTCAATCATGCCGGCGGAAATCGCATTTCGGTCCAGCTCCAGATCCCTGTCTATCATCTTCCCGCTGAGGATTGAAGATAATTCCAGACTGTTCCTCAGTATGGCATCTCTCAGATTCTCCATCCTGTCAGGTAACAGGAGTGACGTATTTAAGTAATTGCATTGGATTGCACAAAAAATAGTATTTTTGTGCATTTTCAACTACAAATATGCAGACAATAAGCAAATTGACGAGCATAGAAAAGAGGAACCGATCAGGCGTCTCGCATCAACAGTCCACCCGGAGACGCAAATGTGTCAAATCGCTGACAATGTGATACTATTCCCGTCTTCCTCAGGCCTGTGCCCTACCCGCGACTCGGCGTTGCTTTATCCCATACACGGGAATATGGCGGGGCTGCTTGACTGTTAAAGTCAGACAGAGTGTAATTACAGCAATGCGAAATATCCAGGTTGCTCGCTCATCGCTGGATTGTTGCCTTTACATACTACGCAAAGAGCGTGTGAACACGCTGTAATGCCGCGTCCGATCTTGCGCAAGCAGTCTTGTCAACGAGCCTGTCCCTGAAAAGGTGGACTGAAAGTCTTGGCATTATAACAGGCAGCACATCATCAAAGACGCTTGCGCCCACGACTCCTGAACCGGTTTCAAACGCAAAGAACCAGGAGGTCTGGACAACGTACGTATATCCTCACCGAAAGGCGATGAACCTTCTCGACTGCGCTGTTCATGAACCCGACTGCGGAAAACTGCCATCGGCGCTTCCAGGATCTCCTGCATATCATCCAGGCCCATCCCCTTGATTTCAAGAGGAAGAAAAAACGGTTCCACAGGCGAATGAATATCTCTGATTTACATGAAAGGAATCATTCATGCGTCATGTACAGTTTTCTCAGAATGGACTCTGTCAACTTTTCGTTGATTGTTCAAAGGATATTCCTCTTCCATATTTGACTAACCCGACGTCTGCAGCCTTCAGATATTCCCTCTTCTGCCCCTTTCCCCCGATCTCTTTCCATACGTACCTGCCGTAACTGAATGAGCCGGATATTTTGCATCTCTTTCCCATGTGGATGATAGTATCTCCGGATTGCAATCCGTATCTCTTTCTCCTGATAGACGGTTTGAATCCTTTCCTGTTTGTCTGAAGAGATCGGTTGTTCCTCCTTCTCTGCTTCACGCTGAAAACAGCAGATCTTGCCTGTGTGTTTCCCCCTGCTATGACAAAAGCATCGTTAGCATGGCTCTTGCCCATTCCGAGGGAAATGCGGTTCATCTTTGTTATGCATCCGAAGGTGTGTTCGGCTCCTGTAAGCTGCGTGAGTTTCCACCTGACTGTATTCATGAATGCAGCATCCTTCAAAGTCAGCGCTGCCTTCTCCCTCACTTCAGGATGTCCGAATTCTTCTGCGGTGAGGTTGTTCTTTTCCCGATTGCACCGGTGACATGCAATTGCAAGATTGTAGACAGCATCAGAACCGTTTCGTGATTTTGGTGTGAGGTGTTCTATTTACAGCGGCACATTTGTCTCTCCACAGTATACACACTTCCGATGGAATTTCTCAAGAAGATATTCTCTGATCTCGTATCCCTGAAGTTCTCCCTGCTGATATTCTATTCCGGATATCTCAGGGTTTCGCATCTTCTGTGTGTCGAATGATGCAACTTCGACAACCACTCTGGACACGGGAAGTATCTTCTTCAGTTTTTCAATGAACCTGACGTGCGTCTAGAGTTTGTGATTTACGCTTGGCGCAAACCATTCCTGACCGTTGTTTCCCCTGTTCATGAATCTCGATTGCCTGTACCACAACCTGTTTCTCCTGTTTCTGCGGTACATCGACTTCTCGGTATTCAGTTTCGGTATGTCGCTCCTGATTGTCGCCTCTCCTGATATCAACTCTCTCTTTTCTGTTACGGCGGAGAATCCAATATGACTGTATCCTGCATCTATTCCCAATGTTACCGGTTGCGTGGCCTCTCCGGTTGCACAGGTAAGCTGAATGGTAAACGGATTCGAATTCACCACTTTCGCTTTTCCAGCTCTCAGGAGTTTTCTTGCTTTCCCTGGTGTTGCCGGCATCAGCGGTTCGTTGCGCATATTTATGACAGGAACTCTCAAGTCCGGTCCGGTCATGCCTCACCGTATGCCCGCATCGGGGTTGTTAGGAAGGGTTTTTGAACTCTGCTCACTGAGAGTTTCCTCTCTGTTTAAAGACAGAATCACAGAGCTGCGGACTTGTGGAGCATCCGCAGGTGTGTATGTATTTCTCCGACCTGACTTCTGCTTTTCTTTCATTTCAAGCCCCCTAAACGGCCAAATCAACTAAGATTTGACAACGTCTCAGAATGCACAGAAGAGATGACCCAATCAATCATCGTGATAAAGTCAAACACAGGAATGCCGAATTTCTTTCTCAACAACCGGGAATAAGGCGGAAGATTTGTGCATTCCAGGAGAAATGCACCTATCTCCTCATCAGCAGACACCAGTTCACTCGCTGTCTTGAGCACTTCGTCTCCCAGCTTCTTCCTGTCAAGTGTTGCAGAGTCGTTGAGTATTGCTCTTCGGAACTCGGCCTTATCCTCCATGCCTTCAATCAAAAACCTTCTCCGTTCATACGCTCCAGCAATTTTGAGATGTTCCCACATGAGTGCCTGGCTGTCCGCGGTAATTATTCCAATATTCTTCGATCGCGGGAGTGTGTTTTCAATCAGCGGTATCTGAAGAAGACTCGAA
>DAHXLZ010000231.1 GCA_027365715.1 Methanomassiliicoccales archaeon
TGCTCTAGTTTCATTTACTGTCTCACTTCTTCTTTTTCTGTAAAATCAATACAGCGTACATTCTGCTTGTTTTTATAATTTCACATGTCCGGCAGCTGGTCAGCCTGCACCGGCCAGCTAAAGTGATTCTACCCATATTTCACTCAGTAACCGGATTGATCTGCAGAACAGCCTGCAATTTCGGCGCTCCTTTCACATGTCAGCACCGGTCTCTATTCGCCACATGGAGGCGCTGAGGGGAATCCCGAACCATTGAAGAAATACACCATCACTCAGACTCTTTTATTCCGATTTAGACGGACCGCCGGATACTTATTGTGCGTATCATATGACCATCGTTCACGTAGCAGGCAGGTTCAGCAATGGAATTCTGTAAACAGGCTGCGGCCGATAATGGCTTGTTTAATACAATGGGAAAAACAATAGTTGTGAAAAAATGAATAGAGAGGACACAGTCGCTGAACAGCAACAAAGCGTCACGTGGATAAGGAATATACTGAAACCGATTAATGGATATACCGGGCGTTCTGAGGGATTCTTGCCACCGACAGAGGTGTGATGCTTGGCATTCGTGGGTCCGCCGGCATTCCAGCTCTTCAGTCTGGCCTTCGTTGCCGCGCTCCTGTTCTACTCCGGAGTCGCAGGTTACATGAATTACAGGAGATTCGGTCCCCGCCGCACATTCGAGCATCTGCAGGCGCAAGCCGTGCCGCCGGGAGCAATAAGTACCGCGATTTCCTCTATCGGCATGTGGGGAGAGCTTGTCTGGCCGCTCCCTGGAAGCTGCAGCATACTCTTCTTCGACCCGTACCTCATACTAGGCCTGATCTGCTGATCTTTGCCATCTCTGTGCATAAGCATTTCCTGACACAGTATGCCGGTTTTCTGGCCGGTATTGTGGGCATAATGAGCATCTACTATGGTATCACTGCCTGCAATCCCGGCCTGAAGAAGGAACAGCTGATCATGTTATTCCTTTACCTCACACTGGGTGGGACAGCACTGCTCACATTCCCGGTGACGGTATTCATAGACAGAATGGTGGTAGTACCTGTGCCGACGACATGATCCAAAACGTCTGAGGGGGTTCTGTCGCTTCCCCTGCAATGGAGAGTGGCTTTCGGAAGCTTTCTGTTATTCCTCCTGTTTGCGATAGTGCCGGCCATCATAGCTGTGACCATCGGAGGCGGAGCGCTCTCGTCCCACCTGATCCACACCCCATAAAACGCCGGCACAATACCGCCATTCCCTGGCACCAAGATCGTCCGTCATTGGAGGGTGCACAAAAACACATCAACAGCCGGCATAACGAAGAGAGCCGCGGTGTACAGTCACCGGTTAGTGCACACGCCACTGACCGGGTTGTGTGAGTCGTTCCAATATGCCGGTTTCAGATATCGACTTGTCAAATCCATTTTACCAGGTCAATTATGCAGCCTCAACAACAATCACGATCGAAATCCTGCTGCTTTGCTCCCGAACTCCATTCTGCGCCTGAATTCCGCTGCCTTTGGCATTTTAGCAGCAAGGCAAAATCCTGCGCAATAGTTAAGTATTACAATTTTAGTTTCAACCGAAAACCACAAGTGCGATTAAATGATTGAAGTAAGCAGTTTTCTTTCACATCCCAACAGGAGTAATGTTCCTTTTATCGTTGGACACAGAGGAGCATCCGGCCACGCACCTGAAAACACACTTGCCTCTTTTTCTCTTGCGATCGAAATGGGTGCGGATGCTGTGGAATTTGACATACATCAGACTTCAGATGGTAAGATCGTTGTCATACATGACGAAGCACTGACACGGACGACTGACGGAGAGGGGATGGTGATGTCCAAACCTCTCGATGAGATAAAAAAGCTGGATGCCGGAAGCTGGTACGGAGAAAAGTTCTCCGGAGAAAGTGTTCCCACGCTGGAAGAAGCGCTATCGCACATTTGCAGCAGGGCAATTGCACTCGTGGAAGTAAAACACAGTTCAGATTTCTATCCGAACATCGAGGAAAACATTGTCAATGCTGTTTCCGGAAAACAGGAATGGATGCGAAGAGCCATCTTCATCTCCTTCGATCCTTCAATATTGGTCCGGCTGAAGGAACTGAACAATAAGATAACACTTGGTCTGCTCACACTCGATCCGCCGGAGGAATATCTTGAAATTGCGGAAGATTTCGGCGCATCGGCCATTTTTCCGCGATGGGAAAAGATGAAGCCCAGCTCAGTTAAGCTGGTTCATGAAGGAGGTTTCACTGTACATCCATGGGTCATGAACAGGGAGGAAGATGTCATGAAAGTGCTTGAAATGGAGCCCGACAGCCTGTCGTCTAACTTTCCCGACAGACTTAAAGCCATAATTGACAGACAGGACAGAAGACACCAGGACGGATTGGCCTGAAGCGGTTCATGTTGCCTTACTGATCTGATCCTTCAGTTCGTTGTAGGCTCTGTTTGCCTCATCCACGCTCGCCGAATCTTCCAGTGTGCTGACGTCTCCGAGCGTTTTTTCTTCAACCACTGCCCTGATAACACGCCTCATAATTTTACCACTTCTCGTTTTCGGCAGCCTGTCGACGAAATAAAGTGAAGAAGGAACTGCAATCGGGCCAATGTAATTTCTGACATAATCCATCAGTTCCTTGCGCAGCGCCGGCGTGGGTGAATTACCCGGCCTCAGGATCACGAAAGCGACAGGTGTTTCGCCTTTGATGCCGTCGCTCTTTCCGATAACCGCGGACTCAGCAACCGACTGATGCATTATCAGCGTATCCTCGATCTCGATTGTGCCTATGCGGTGTCCTGCTATCTTCAGCACTTCGTCTGCGCGGCCGAGTAACCAGAAATAGCCATCACTGTCCTTCATTGCATAATCTGCTGCATAGTACAT
>DAHXLZ010000248.1 GCA_027365715.1 Methanomassiliicoccales archaeon
CGAATTTTAGTGCAATCCTGGACATCTGGAGGCACCGGCATCTTCCGACTCATGGCACCCCTGTTTATAAAAGCGAGCGGGAAAACATGCATGATCGCAATGGCGGATACGGAGAGGCATCGAAGGGCAGCCGGCATCTCTCATGCGATGCCTGAATCTGAGAGCTCAGGAGGATTTGCGGCATCGAATTTACGAATCCGCACGTATGCCGGCGATGAAAGAATCGCGAGCGTATTCTCCTGTCTTCGGGGTGGCGCAAGTGAACGAAAACAATTAAGCGGCGTTAGCAGGTATACTGGAAACAGCATTGGAAAGCGGCTCTCTGCGCCACAGGTGGAACCTCCGTCCTTCAGGGCGGAGAGAGTGTCAGAGAAGCTCGCGGTAATTCAAAACCACAGAGTGCGTTCCTTTATGGCCGGAGTGGAAATCAGAGTGAGGTTCAGCGGTCGTGTGCAGGGGGTAGGTTTCAGATTCCACGCGCAGAAATTCGCCGAAGCAGAAGGAGTCTGCGGATGGATTCGGAACATGGATGATGGTACAGTCGAGGCTGTCTTTGAAGGTGAAGAGGAAGCAGTTAAGCGGGTAATGGAGCTTTGCAGAACCGGCATTACGAGTGCGCGAATATCCGGCACAGAAGTGGTGAAAATGAAGTACACCGGTAAATTCACTTTCTTTTCGATAAAATGAAGTCAGCGGCCGTGACTGCGTGCTGTGATGCGGTCACTGCCGTACACCGATGCGGGATTGTCTTCGTGTATCCTCCACGCAATATCGCCGGCAAACAGACCGCTTTCAACGAGTTCCCTGGTTCTCCTGGGCACAGTTCCTATTCCCAGTACAGCTCCGGGGCGCAGCGGGTCGTCGATGTAATCGGTTTCCATCATGAATCTGCTCCCCTTGCGTGCCGAAGACTGAACAAGTTCCCTTGTTGCCTTGACTGAAGGGAAGAGGCCACCATTCTCCTCCTCACCGATTAGGTCTGTGCAGTGATGTTTCACCACTCTCCCCTTTTCGATGCCTGCGCTAACGGCCATTTCTGCTAAGCCGGTCATCATGGCACGGCTCGGATCCTCAGTATGCAGAACTACGGCGCATGAGGCCTCTTTTGCTCTCTGCATGCATTCATGCATTATCCTGTTGCTCGATTCTGTTATTTCAGCCGGTACCGGAAAATGCGGCCTGCCGACTTCCCCGATTGCATCTGCCCTGTTTTCCTTCACGTGCGCTGCAGCAAGATCCACGGCTGCAATCATCCTTTCCTCAGCATTCCTCAGCCCTTCCTTTCCGGCCATTTCCAGAAGTGTCACAGGGTATGGCCCCACTGCAAGGAGCACGGTCAGGCCCGTGCGTCCGGCAACTTCATCCCTTATGCTCTCTGCCTCACTGTACATCCTGTCGAAAAACCCCTCTGAGCAGGGATCGCCTTCCGGCGGCAGGTTGACGAGAAGCATTGCACTGCCTCCCTTGCGCTTGAACTCCATCGCAGCATCGATGAATCTTCCGCTGCGCTGAAGATGAACGTGATTGTCGAAAACCGGAATGGTCATTGTCAGTGAAGAAGGCCTGCTCCCTGCAGCTCTTCCATTATCTTCTGCACAACATCGCCGACGTCAGATGGCTTCCTTGCACCCGTGCAGACAAGTTTTCCGCTGCCAAACAGCAGGACGACCACTTTTGGAACGTCGAGTCTGTATACAAGGCCAGGAAACTGCTCCGGCTCGTACTCAACCTTCTCAAGTCCAAGGCTGATTGCTATTGCGTTAAGATTAATTTCCTGGCCCAGGTCCGATGATGCGACAATGTTCTGAACCTCGATCTTGGGTTCAATCTTGATTATGATTCCGGCTTTTCCTATCTGTTTGGAAACCTTGCTGATTGCAAGCTTCACTTCTTCCAGGCTCTTCGCACCGGTGCAGACAACTTTCCCGCTTCTGAACAGAAGCGTGGCCGTCTTCGGCTCCTTCAGCCTGTAGATGAGCCCCGGAAACTGCTCTGGCTCGTATTCTGCTCCATCAAGCGCCAGTGCAATTGCCTGCAAATCCAGCTCTTCCCCAAGTGAAGTGGATGCAACGACATTTTCGATTTTGATCTTCGGCATTTGTCTTTCCCTGATGATAATGGAATTCTTTGGTATTTAAATAACTATTTAAACACCCCTCATCAGCTTAATAAACCCGGTTTTAGTAGTGTCATTTCGTTTTTAGTAATATGGCCATCCGATTAGAATCCTCTGGAGAATCTGAGCTTAAGAAGGAATTTCAGATTGTTCCATCCGTCTTTCCACGTGCTGAGTTTCTTTTCCCCTTTTCTCTCTGTGAATTCTATGGGAACTTCCCTGAACTTAAGCTTCCTTGCTGCCTCGATCTTTATCTCTTCAGAAAAGGGAAAGCCGTTGCTTGTAATGTTCAAACCACCGTACGATGCTTTTTTCATTATCCACATACCGCTCTGCGAGTCGGCTATGGTGACTCTGAACAGGAGCCTTGTGGCGACATTGAGTATCCAGTTTCCCAACCTGTGCGTCCTGTTCATCGCCCTTCTGTCCATGGAATCGAATCTGTTGGCTGTAAGAAAATCGAGATCACCCTCCCTGAAGATGTGCAACAGACGGGTTATGGCTTCTGGCGGATATGAGGCGTCGGCGTCCATGGCTATAATTACATCCCCGTTAGATGCAGCAAATCCTGTCTTGTATGCTCTGCCATATCCCCGCCTCTTTTCCTCAACAATCCTGCATCCCCTGCTTCCGGCTATTTCCACGGTCCTGTCCTTTGAGTTTGTATCCACGACAACAATTTCGTACTCCTCGCCGATGGAAATCAATGTTTTCACTAGCCTGTCGATGACCTGTCCAATCGACTCCTCTTCATTTATTGTCGGAATTACTACCGTAATCAAGTTTAACAATGATGTTGAAGTTTTGTAACCTAATAACTGTTGCTAATGCAAAAATCAGTTTTCGGATACATTGTGCATTTTATCCCCGTACAGCTTGTATGCGACATAACCGAGCAGAGCCATCCCGACCCTTACAAGGCCGTAATAAGTCATCTTCCGCCTGAACATTTCCAGTGGCCTGTAATTCTTCCACAGACCACCGTACTTCAGCGTCAGCTGTTTTCTGCCGGCACCATTCCAGAACGCCTGTCTTGAAAACGCATAAAGCGTTTCACGCGTCTTGTGGTTAACAACCGCTCCTTCATTGTAAATAAGGCTGTATCCCCTGTCTACCGCCCTTATGTTGAGATCAATGTCCTCGGCGGTTATGAACCACGGGTCAAAACTTCCAATGTCTGTCAGAACACTCTTTCTGTACGCAAGATTGCAGGAAGGGTAGGTTACATCCATCCCCCTCCTGTAGAGTTCAATTCTCTCAAGCCCGCTGAAAGGGCCTTCTCCGGCATACACCGTTCTGCCGGCTACAGCATCAGCATTCTCTATCGAACGCAGCAGTTCCTCCAGCCAGTGATCTGAAGCGACGCAGTCACCGTCGATAAACGCCACAATGTCACCGGAGGACATGGTTATGCCAAAGTTTCTTCCCTCGCCTCTTTTACCGCTCTTTGAAAAGAGCCTGATGAACGGATGGGTGTATGCATAGGAACGGACAATCTCTGCTGTGTCATCGGTGCTGAAAGCATCTACAATAATCACTTCTTTTTCCACATCCTGCCTGATCAGGCTTTCGAGCAGATCGGATATGCTCTTACCCTCATTCCTTACTGTGACTACTACACTCACTTGCACTGATGCGCATTCTCCTTTTCAAACGGCCTGACCAGGAGACTCACTCCCTTCGAAGCAGGCTGACTGGAATTAGACTGCCGTAATAATATTTAGCTTACAGAACCGCTTCGTCTCCCGGGCACATGTGCAATTTTGGCCGGACATAATGGTACATTTTAAGAGTTGGTCGACTATTTACATGTCATGTCGTTTTCTGATTTTCAGCTCACGATTGGAGAGTTGCTTGCGTCCGCTGTCGAGAGAAATCCGGGACAGGTCATCACTTTCAGGGACAGGGATCATTACACTTATTCCCGCTTCCATAAGGACGTTCAGAGTCTGGCCGGCGGCCTGAACAGGCTCGGCGTACGCCCCGGTGATGTCGTAGCCGTCCTGGATTACGACTCCATTCCCTACCTGCAGGCATATTTTGCAGTCCCTGCTCTGGGTGCAATACTGCACACTGTAAATATCCGCTATCCGCCTGAAATTATTCTTTATACCATGCAGCACGCAGGCGACAAATATGCAATCATAAGGGACGATTTCCTGCCTCTGGTGGAGAAACACGCCGATATGTTCAAGTTCATAAAAGGATGGATTGTGGTCAGCGAAAGGGGTGCAAACTCCTCTCTTCCCGGCTCAATTTCATGGAGTGATGCTACTTCCGCGGATAACTTCGAGCTGCCTCACATCAATGAGAACGAAACAGCCACCATCTTCTACACCTCCGGAACAACCGGAAAGCCGAAAGGTGTAACATTCACTCACAGACAGATTGTCCTGCACTCACTCTGCGGCATATCAAGCTTTGCTGATCCGCCAATCAGGATGACAAATGAGGACGTCTGGATGCCCCTTGTTCCTCTGTTTCATGTTCACAGCTGGGGGCTCCCTTTCTCAAATCTGCTGAAAGGGATGAAATATGTAATGCCGGGGAAGTACGAGATTCCAGAGCTCCTCAGGACAATAAAAAATGAAAATGTGACGCTGATGGCAATGGTTCCTTCGGTGCTCTATCTTCTGATAAGCCATCCTGATGCGCCGAAGCATCTTTCGGGCCGGAATCTCAGGGTGATTGTTGGAGGTGCTGCGCTGCCGAAGGGTCTTGCTGAGCGGGCCGGTATTCTCGGAATACAGACGTTTTCTGGTTACGGTCTTTCAGAGACTGCACCGGTGCTGACACTCGCCACATTCAGTCACGCTGTTTTGCAGCTGCCGGAACATGAAAGGAACGGATTCAAACTCAAAACAGGATATCCTGTACCGCTGGTCCACCTCAGGGTACTCGACAGCGGCGGAAAGGAGGTGCCGGCGGATGGAAAGAGTATTGGCGAAATTGTTGTGCGCTCACCGTGGCTTACAAAGGGATATTTCAGGGATGAGGAGAAGAGCGCTGAGCTCTGGAAGGGGGACTGGCTTCATACAGGCGATCTTGCAGTAATGGACGGGCTCGGTTACATACAGATTGTTGACAGAGAAAAGGACGCAGTCAAATCGGGTGGCGAGTTCATCCCGTCTCTGCTCCTTGAGGATGCAATCAGCACCTGCCCCGGTGTAGCAGAGGTTGCTGTTATCGGCAGGAATGATGAGACATGGGGTGAACGCCCGGTGGCATTCGTTGTGGCAAAGGGCAAAGTAACCTCCGATGACCTGGTGAAGAGTCTTTCAGGCATGGTAGATACAGGCAGGATTGCAAAATTCTGGATACCGGACGAATTCATTTTTGTTGATGCGATCGAGAAGACAAGCACCGGCAAGATTGACAAGAAAGTGCTTAAGGCTCTGCTGAAGTGAGCCGTTCGCGGCCGCTGCTCTCTGCTGTATCGGGCAACTCCTCCGGCATGTGCCTGGCAACCATCCTCGCGAGTCCAGCGCTGTCTGAACAGGTGCAGTGCCCGTTGACAATGTTTTTCAGCTTCTCGGAACGGAAGACAATACGGGGGTGGCCATTCTCGCATTGTCTCATGTGCTCGACAGCGACGAAGCCGCCCATATCCGCCGATCTGACGTTCCTTCTCTTCGTTTTGTACGCCCTGAGTTCGGACGAGCACACCGTGCATTCCGTGGTGAAGTGCACTCTCATCAATGCAATCACTTGAATCCGAGCAGCAGCTTCTTCAGTTTCATGTCGTTCTCGATGATGATCTTCGTGACGGGCCACACATCGGTCTCCACGCCCATCTTCTTCAGTATACGCTGCATCTCTACATCCGTCAGTTCAGTGTCTATGAGCCTCCGCACACAGGGCAGGAGCTGCTCGGGTGTCAGCTCCTGTATGGACTTCGGACTCTTTCCGAGATAGCCCACGTACTTCGTCACGACCTTCCCGCTGACGCGCCTGACATCTACAAGGTTGTAGTATTCCTTTCCATTCGCTCTCTTTATCTTCTTCAGAACGATTGTCATGTATACCGCATATGCATCATACTATTTGGACTCTTCGGTCCGAGCACACTGGCAATTCAAAAATCGAATCAAAAACGGTTATTTTCCTAACACTTTACAGCCGCCATAGGATTCGTGCGAACATACATATATGATGAAACTGTCGTGAGGAACGGCTGGTGATGGAGGGATGAACGATGAACCCCCTAATACCGTTTTATTCTGCTTCAGCAAAATCAGTTTCGCTCCGCCTGTACGGTCGCTTCCCGGATTGTTCTGTGGCTGAACCTTCAGGCAATTTGCCCCTTTTTTTCAACCGTTCCTTCCTGACAGATTTGAAGTGGCCGTAGTTTCAGATCAGCAAACAAAATGGAGGTTTTTCAATTGTCGTCCTGGAAGAAGCATGTTTCCGAGCACACGGAAGACGAGGTGATGAAGCAGTTAAATTCGCTCCCTGTCGACATCAGGTACAGGGCGGAGGACAGGCTGCATGTAGCTTTCCACCGGGAAAGGCACACGCGTCTTTCAAGACTGGAACTCTTTTTCATGTTAATCGGCCCGGGCATACTGGTGATGATTGCAGACAACGATGCCGGGGGCGTGATCACCTATGCGCAGACAGGCGCCATTTTTGGCATCGGTTTTTTCATTCCGTTCATGCTGCTAATGCTTCCCGTGGCCTACTTCGTCCAGGAAATGACTGTGAGACTGGGGGCAGTCACTCACAGGGGACACGCCGAACTCATATGGAAACATTATGGCAAATTCTGGGGTTCCTTCTCTCTGGGGGATCTGGTTATTGCAAACTTCCTGACGCTTATCACAGAATTTATCGGCATAACTGTGGGACTGTCTATATTCGGTGTGCCCCGTATATTCTCAGCCGCCGTCTTCGTCTGCATCGTGATTGCGATACAGCTCTTCCTGCGTTACTTTACCTGGGAGCGGGTTTCGCTGTTTATAGCCGTTTTCAACCTTGTTTTCATTCCACTGCTGCTGTTTCTGCCGCATCCTGCGTGGAGTCAGGTCGCCGCCAGCTTCGCGACATGGAGAATAAACGGCGGCGTGAGTTCCCTTTTCATTTACGTCCTTCTTGCCAACCTGGGCACAACCATTGCCCCCTGGATGCTGTTCTTTCAGCAATCCTCTGTCGTGGACAAGGGACTGACGGAAAAAGACATAAAATTCGGACAGCGGGACACGCTTATAGGCTCAGCAGTTATGGTCGCGGTGGCCATTGCAATCATTATGCTCACCGGAATGACCGTTTACGGCTCAGCCGTCAGGGGCACGCCCGGCATAGACAACATACTGCTGAGCTTTGAAGCAAGGGTGGGAGTGTTCCCGATGGAGCTTTTCGCAGCGGGACTCATAGAGGCGGGCTTTATTGCCGCAATTGCGATTTCAGCCAGCACATCATGGGCAATGAGCGAAGCATTCGGCTGGAAGAAGAGTATAAACCTTCCGGCACGCGACGGCGTCATGTTCTACCTGCCAAGTTTTGCGTCGCTTGCGGTAGCAGCATCTGTAACACTTATTCCCGGCGCTCCGCTCGGTTATCTTAACCTGACGGTGCAGGTCATAGCCACAATCTTCATGCCGGCAGCCATGCTGTTTCTTCTGCTGCTCCTCAATGACAAGGGGATAATGGGAGACCACACCAACAAACGATGGCAGAATGCAATCGGTTTTTCAATAATAGGATTCCTGATACTGATGAATGCACTTTACGGTCTGTCGATTGCGCTTCCTGCCCTGTTCAACCACATCGTGGGGTGGCTGTGAATGGAGATGGTGTGAATGACGCCGGGGGACACTGAATCGAGGATAGAGGATGAAGATTATTTCCGGAGATTTATGGCGGAGGAGGGACTTGAAGATTATGCAAAAATCCCTGTGGAAAGGATTGTTTTCAGCAGACGGACAAGAATGGCGTTCTGGTTTCTGAGGCTCTACATCATACTTATGGTTATACTGGTGATAATCGGTTTTTCACATATTGTCCAATGATAATCGTATCTGTAATGAAACCCGATGAAACTCTGCGCACCGATGAGGACGATCCGGCGACACGGCAAAATGCGGCATGTATGTTACATTGCTCTTGCACATGAAGAGGTTCCACCGCGTGCAAAGACGGCATGCCGGGGCCCGTGCCTGAGATTAGGAAACGGGCTCGAATAAATCTCCCTCTGTCCAAGCCCCGGCTGCGCAATACCGATTCTGTTGCGTTACGTCAGACTGGCAATGCGCATTATGGAATTGGGAAATTTTGCCTGCGGAACTGAAAATGTTCGGACAGTTCCGGATATGTGTCACGGTTAACATTTTTCAGAAACCCTGTTTTCGTCTGCTCGTGTTGCTGCATGAATTGAAACTCGCTTCTATCTACCGTGCAACATCTTCTCCCGAAAGATGCGTGTATCGTTTGGTGGTGCTGATTGTTGCATGCCCGAGATGTATCCGGACAGCCCTCAGACTCACACGGTTCTTTATCAGCCGGGTAGCACACCACTGTCTCAGTGCGTGCGGATGCATTTTTCCAATACCGCAATCGCAGCTGATTTTTCTTATCACGTTTCTTATGCAGTGGCAGGAAAGCCTGCCGTTCCTTGAAGTGAATAACGGGCTTTCCATCTTCAAATCGGCACTTTTCAGATATTCTTCGATGTCATCCATGACGAAATCGGGCATTGCAACGATCCTGTCCGCTTCCATCTTCTCGCTCTCGACATGCAGTCTGCCGTTCTGATAGTCCCTCACCTTCAGTCGGGACATCTCGCCAACTCTCTCAGTCCGCAGAATGCAAGTGTCTCTATCATCGCCCTGTTTCTCAATCCTTTCAGGCTGCCGTCATTGAGCTTCTCTGAATTTATCATCCGCCAGACTTCTTCGTCGGTCGGCATCCAGGGTTCGCTGCTCCGCTTCATCCTGAGCATCGGAACCCGCACATCTGATTTTCTGAAGGAGAGCCATGCCCTGATATCCTTCATTTCATTGTTTATTGTCCCTTCGCACTTTCCCTTCTTTCTTTCAGTTTCGACATAAGACCATAATTTTTCGGCAGAAATGTTGTATGTATCGAATCTTTTCGCAAGCGATTTCACAGTTACATTCATTCTGACGGCAGTGGATGGAGAATATTTTCCGCTGCCTATCGCCCACGTCCTTAAATTGGACAGTTTTTCCCGACTTGGTCTCATATCCGATCCCGTGCATTGTATTCGAAGAAGGAGTCACACGCCGCCAATCTGATGATTGTGGCTGCTGTAACCCTGCTTGATTGTATTTCGCTACGACCTGCTTATTTAAACTCCAGTTGAGGGGTGGCCGAATGCCATATGCACTGCCGATATGTGCCAGCCGCAGCCTCGCGCTCCCTTTGGAATTCACATTTCCGGGGAAGCATTGAGGACCGCAGAAAGAACTCGCTGCGCCAGGTTAGGCACCGGTAACAGTCAGCGAGATGACTGTCAATCCGAACGGCGCTCGAAATAATCTGTCAGTTCCTTCACCAGTTTCAACCCATGGAATCGAAAAATATCCTCAACGAGCCCGGTCAGCACCCTGAAGCGCGACTGAACAATGCTGCTGACTTCGACACTGCCGCGTGCAAAGTTGATCGTTCCGAGTCTTGTTCCGACCTTCACTTTTGACCCGTCGAGTCTAAAGCAGTAGGCGGTGGCAGAAAGCACTTCCTCCCGGGGCATTTCGTTCCGCTCAAACCGGACTGCATGGAGCACGCCGAAATATTCTATTGCCCTTCTGTCCTGATATGAGAGCAGCCAGTTCCAGGCAGCCGAACTTTCTTCGATCTGGTAGACTCTCATGAAAGGGACAACGACGACGTCCTTCAACGAAGTTCCGCGGAGGAACGGGCTCTGCTCCTTGCGATCCCGACTGCCTATTATTCCATGCCCTCCGGCCGCATTCCTTCCAGCCTCCTCCAGTTTTGTTCTCGTGCCAGGCTTCTCTATCTCTATCATAATGCTGTTGATGACGC
Source organism: Methanomassiliicoccales archaeon (assembly GCA_027365715.1). The sequence goes on from DAHXLZ010000248.1 coordinate 10,118, forward strand.
CGGCCATGCCCTTATTCTCGTTCCAGTCCGAAATGATTCGCTGGATCACGACATTGCTGAAATAGAGATTGTCTTCCCTGAGAACCTCGATGTCCCGTTCGCTCAGTTTTTCATTCGGTTCGGGCTGAATCAAACGCAGCCATTCCGGCATCTCAAGAGAGGATCGCCGGGCGGGAGTCCTGCCCTCCTCGTCCGCAGGTGAGAAATAGTCGAGGTAAATTCTGACTGCTTCAGCAAGCTTGTTCATCCTGTCCTGGGGAACAGATTCCAATCCCTCGATAATCTGCGTGTCGGCGATCAGCGTGCGATTGCCGTCCTTGTCGTCACCATCTGCGATGCCGGCTGGAAGACCCCTGTCGTTATTCATAAGTCGGAGCACCTTCTCTTCTGCAACGTGCAAGAATCGGCGGCAATCCTGAATTGTACGGCTGTCTGTTCCATCAATTTTCACCTCATTTACGGCGGGGCAGCATTTCCCTGAACTTCTGTTCGACAGAAAGTTCGCTTATGTCTTCGATCCTTTTGCCCCCTTTAATCTCTCCGGCAATTCGAGTCACAAGATTATTCATGTATTCCTTAAATTCAATGTCAAACGGGCAGTTTCCCAGACCGTTTGCTGCGTAGACGGATTCTGAATGGCTGCATCTGCCGCATCTGTTATCCAAGTAACGGCTGCACTGCTGCAATTCGAACCCCGGACTCAGCTGTTCCAGCACATCAGTCAGGTTCTCTGCCTTCCATTCGAATGCATCTGTGTCCGCGGGAAGGTCAGATGAATCCGATTCTATGGCTGTGATTACATTTCTGCAATCCTCGTCATTCATGATTCTTTCCACATAAGGGCTGGCGTGGATGTTCTTAATGCTCTCCTGCAGCATGCCAGATTTCTCAATACCTGATTGCAGAACTTCCCGAACTGCCTTTCCGCCGAAAATCACGAATCTCAGGAGGGAACCGTAGGAGGGCGGCTCACTGAACAGACTTTCAATCTTCTCTTCCCCTTTCAAGACGCTCTTGAAGATGCTTCTCATCTCGCTGCCCGGCGGCATCAATGCAACTGCTGTTCTGAGTGCCCTGAGAGACTTTTTTTCTTGTCCGCTCCAATAGAAAGTTCTTGCCTGCTCTATGTAATTGCGCGGATCAGTGCGGTCAAGGCTTATTGCCATATTAAGGTGTGTGAGCGCATCATTGTATTTTCCCGGAATCCGCAGAATCTCAGCATATAAATTGTGAAAGCGGGCGGCAAGTTGCGGATTATGTGCGATTTTCATGATGGCACTATCAAGCAGGTCCATAGCCTCAGCGTATCTTTCATTCACTGCCAGCAGCCGTGTGAATAAGACAGCGGGCCAGTAAAATGTCTGATCTACGGAAAGGACGCGCGTGAAGAGATATTCTGACGCTTTCATGTGGTAAAGGAGTATGCCTTCGATGCTCTCTTCGTCAATATTGGGGTCTATTGCAAGATTTATGAACTCGGCCAGATCAACGTTGGCGGGGTTGTCTGATAATATGCTTCTCAATCTTCCAAGTCTGTAGCTTGTGAAGTTCGTATCTTCTATCATTTTTTCATTCTCTGCCCTGCAATCAAACATGCATTTGTCAATGTTAAAGTCTATGCGCCCCCAGTTCTAACACTACTTCCGGACTCCCGTGAAAACCTTCCGAGCCCTGTGATTTATTCTTCCTGTTCATCTTTAATTGAGCCAATACTGACTTCCTCCTTCAATTTATCGATGACTGCCGTCTTTGCGCAGAGCAGTTCCATCGAGATGCAAAACAGCCGCTCGGCCCCGACAGCTTCGAGGGAAGGTCGTGGAAGGGGTGGCACCACCACATATCGATGGTGACGCTCGCATTCGCATTCCTGTCTCTGCTGAGGGCGGAAGCACAGAACAGCGGCGACAGGCTGCCCTCGCTCCGTCAGGTAGCGAGAGCGGCCGTTCTCGAAGTGGCTACCCGGGAACTGATTATGGAACGTAGAAAGTTGGAGAAATACAGGCGGGACAGCACGAGAGCAAAATATGAGGCGGAGTTCATGCTGAGGAGGTTCAGCGATTGGTAAAATTAAAGTCCGGAAGTAGTGCTAACTCATTAGCTCGATGTAGATGCCGTCCGGGTCTCGAATATAAACCCACCTGCGCTTCTCCGTCCTGATTTCCTGCACCACAGGATAACCCGCCCTCGTGCATTCTTCAACCGCCGCGTCTATGTCCCCCACATAGAAAGCGAGGTGGTCAAGCCCTTCGCCCACTGCATACGGAGCGTCAAAGCTGCTTCCTTCCCTGTAGAAGTTAAGCTCCAGCTGTGGTCCCCCGGGAGAACTGGTCATCGAAACGACTTCGCCATCCGCCTCTTTGATTTTCTGTCTGTCAATTACGCTCATGCCCAGAACCCGGGTATAGAAACCAATCGACTTTTCAAGATCCTTCACCCGTATTCCGGTGTAAACAAATGCAGCTTTCATTCAAACACCACACCGACGGATGTGATCCGGGCTTAAAAAAGGTTCAGTCGTCATCTGACAGTTCATCTGAAAAGCAGGTTTCCGAGACTGCTTTCGTGTTGGCGCCATTCGCACATTTTCGATAGCGGTTCTTTGATTTTTCAGACAGGAAGTTCGTGAGCGCTATATATGAGAAGAGTTTAGAGAGCGGTGGAATGGATTACAAGTGGAAGGCCCTTTCTGTCACATCAATTGGCGTAATGATGTCGGCAGTTGACAGTACAATTGTTATACTTGCATTGTTTCCGATTGCAACGAGTCTGAGGTCAAATTTCCTCACAATAGTGTGGGTGATAATAGCATACATCCTGATGAGCACTGCTCTGGTACTGAGCCTGGGCAGGATAGCCGACATCTACGGCAGGAAGAGGATGTACAACATTGGCTTTGTCGTCTTCACAATCGGTTCCGGTCTTTCAGGGGCGGCATTCACAGGAACGCAACTGGTCATCTTTCGTGGAATACAGGGAATAGGCGCTGCGATGCTCATGGCCAACTCATTCGCAATACTTTCTGAAGCCTTTCCGCCAAGAGAAAGGGGAAGGGCATTCGGCCTCAACGCAATTGTCTGGGGCTCGGGTTCCATTCTCGGCATTATCCTCGGTGGCGTGATAATTGCGTTCACCACGTGGAGACTGATATTCTACATCAACGTACCGATAGGAATATTTGGAACGGTGTGGGCGTACAGAACACTGAAGGAGTCGAGGGCTACAGGCGACAGAAGAACTGAGACATTTGATGTGCAGGCGGCTGCCCTGTTCACCCTTGGCCTGATTGCACTCCTTTTTGGCACAACATGGGGTCTTCTTCATGGATGGACAGACACATTTACAATCATATCTCTGCTTTCCAGTCCGTTCTTCTTCGCCTTTTTCGAGGTATGGGAATCGAGATTCAGCAAGGAGCCGATAATCGACTTCTCAATGTTCAGGAACAGAGTCTTCACATTCTCTATTATCAGTGCTACCCTTCAGTCAATCGCGGTTTTCAGCGTTAATTTCCTTCTGCTCTTTTACTTCGAGGGCATAGACGGCCTGCCGATTCTGACAGCAGCATACCTGATCGTGCCAATGGCGGTGATGACATCGGTGGTGGGCCCGTTCGCGGGCATGCTATCGGACAGGATCGGCTCGAGGACAGTGGCATCCGCCGGTCTTGCTGTGCAGGCACTTGTCCTCATTATACTGAGTCAGCTGAGCATATCGACACCGCTTGTGCTGGTTGCCGGTGTTGAGGGACTATACGGTGTAGGAGGAGGACTCTTCTGGCCCGCGAATACAAGCGCAATAATGTCGGCTACACCTGGAAACAAGTATGGAGTCGCATCAGGTATCATGAACACTTTCAGAAGCACTGGCATGGTGCTGAGCTTCGCGCTTTCACTGCTGGCGGCAACCAGCGTCATACCCGCGAGCTATGTCTACCGTCTGTTCGTCGGAGATATAAACGGCAGGCTACCGGTAAGGCTGGCAGGTGAGTACCTCGCGGGACAGGGGTTTGCATTTGAACTGGCTGCATTACTTCTGGCAATAGCAACTGTACTGTCGCTCCTGCGCAACCCTGTCGTCATCAGTAAAGCGAGGACAATCATAGTGACAGAAGATGACTGATGGTTAACACGGCTGACTTCCTCCGCGAATAAATTCACGGGCTTTCGCGACCCATTTGGGTAAATTCTTCGGCAAATCTATAATTTCAGAACACGAAGGAGTTCTGTGATATAGCGTGTGTTCATGGAATGTTGAACCGAATCTGGATTTTAGAGATACCGTCGTCAAATGATCTGAAACGCTAGAATTATTACCATGCCATGCTTGCACATTCCTGCAAAGGGGTCAAAATTGAATACAATCGTGATAGTCACAGACAGTCTCAGAGCTGATTTCGTCTCCTGTTACGGAAACAGGTGGATAAAGACAGACAACTTCGACAGATTCAGCCGCAAATCCATGAAAGTCACTCATGCATATCCCGAGGGGCTTGCCACGATACCGGTGAGAACGGCGCTGTTCACCGGCCGTTATACCCTTCCATTCAGGGGATGGCAGGGATTGGAAAGACAGGATGTACTGCTGGCTGAGGTTCTCTGGGGAAAAGGAGTCAGGACGGCGCTCATAGCCGACACGTACCACATGCACAAGCCGGGAATGGGCTTTGACAGGGGCTTTGACGAGGTGCAGTGGGTCAGGGGCCAGGAGTCTGATTTATTTGAGACAGAAAACGTGACAATACCGGATATCGGAAAATACGACAAGGCACACAAATCCGATCCCACACACGGCAGACGGCTTGAACAGTATTTCAAAAACATCTCGCGATATGACTGGCGCGATGAAAGTAACCATTTCGTTGCACAGGTTGCTCAGAAGGCTGTTGAATGGATAGATCAAAAATCGGACGATGGCGATTTCTTCCTGTGGGTTGACAGTTTCGACCCGCATGAACCGTGGGACCCGCCGGAGCCGTACTGGAGCATGTATCAAAATACGAAAGGAGTCGCGGACGTTATTTCACCAGTATACGGTCCGGTCGATGGCTATCTCACTGAGGATGAGCTGAAGCGCGTCTCCTCTCTCTATGCCGGCGAAATCACCCTTGTGGACAAATGGATTGGAAAGGTGTTCGATTCCATTGAGAAGAAAGGGCTAATGTCCGATACGATGGTTGTTTGGCTCTCAGATCATGGTGAGCCGCTCGGAGAACATGGAATGGTGATGAAGGCCAGGCCCTGGCCATATGAAGAGCTAATCAGAATACCGATGCTCATACACCATCCTGACGGAACAATGGACGGCAAAAGCACAACGGGCATGGTTCAGACGTGTGACCTGATGCCGACAGTGCTTGATTTCTTCAATATAAGGGAAAGGATGAAAAGTGGAGGGGAAGCTCTTCCTCCAACCCATGGCGAAAGCATGCTTCCACTTCTGAACGGCGAGAAAGATAGGCTTAGAGATTATGCCCTGAGTGGCTACTTCAGAAAATCATGGTCTGTCACAGACGGCAACTGGAAATACATAACATATCTCGAGGAAGAGGCCACCAGGTACCTTGCGTGTGACATAACTGAAAGAATGTCATCCAGGGACACAGCTGGCATTGTTGATCACAGACGGCCCGAGCTCTACAATCTTAAGGATGACCGTGCCGAGAAAGATAACCTCCTGAGTCGTGCGGATGCAGATATGAAGAAGGTCGGGGACAGCCTTGAACTGACGATGAGACGAATGGTCGACTCCCTGCAGGCACATGACAGAATGGAACCGGCACCGCACTTTGATTTCCTTGGAAAATTACTGAACTAACATAGTATTGCGCTGATAGTGGGACATAAGTCGCCTGCAGGCTACTTCTTGAGGACAATTACATAGGCTCTCTTGCCTATGTATTTCTTCGGCGCATCGAGTTTCGCGGAGTTGCCGAATTTTGTAATCTTCCGCTCATAGAACACTTCAACTTCATCCTTCAGCAGTATTGTACCCTCATCGACTTTTATTTCACGTGACATGTTATGACCGTCAGAGCATTGAGAACGTGCGTTTAAGCAGATTGCCCATGCTGCTGCATATGGATATTGATGGCTGCCCATACATACCTTTGTAACCATTACTGTTTGTGCTGACGAACGAGCAGTTCGAACGGTTTCACAATGAGTTCGATTTCCTTGTAAAGAAGTACAGGGAACAGTACTCCAGACACACCGGAAGAGACTGGAGTGCATATGAGCAGTCATATGAACAGCGCATCAGACGTGCAGCAGCGGAACTGTACTCTGTCGTGAAGAGTGCGTCATCGATCATATTCTCTCCGGACGACCGCATGGGCAGGCCGCCGAAGGTGACGCCTGAACAGAAGGTTGTCATACTGCTGCTGAAGGAGATATTCTCATTGAGCAACAGGAAGATGTCCGGACTGCTGTCGCTGTTCGGTCCGCTGACAGACATAGACATATGCTACAAGACGGTCGAAAGGGCATACTCCAGCATGCCAGTCAGGCTCATAATACACAACATGTTTTGTGCTCCCTGCCTCCGGTGCAGGAGGCAACCTGACAGGCGACGGCACCGGCTATTCCCTGTCGATAACGAGACACTACCGTTCCATGCGCGAGAACGGTAACTGCATAAAGACAAACCCCGACCACAGACTCTTCGTATATGCATTCGCAATACTCGACCTGGACACAAAACTCTACGTAGCATACGGTGTGAGCATGAAGTCTGAGAAGGATGCATACCGTGAAGCGCTCAGGATGCTCGACATCACAGTGAGGGATGTCGAGAGCATCCGCCTCGACCAGTATTACGGCTCGCAGTCCACGCTGGACGATTTCTCTGAAGGAACAAAGGTGTTCGTAATACCCAGAAGCAACACGACAATCAGGGGACCGCCGGCATGGAGGGAACTCATCGACTCACCGATGGAGTTCCTTTCCGAATACTACAGAAGGGAGAACTCGGAGTCTCAGTTCTCCGCAGACAAAAGGACTACGGGATGGCATATACAGCAGAGAAGGGAGGACAGGATCAGGACGGCTGCCATGTG
>DAHXLZ010000252.1 GCA_027365715.1 Methanomassiliicoccales archaeon
GCGACAGATGGAGCTGATACTTGTAATAGAGGCCGATTATTACCGAAAGAATGCCGCCGGCAAAGCTCCTCGCACCTCTGGATAAAACCAGCAGATAGAGATCGGTGTTCGCATTTCTTTCTCCGTTCATCTCCTCAATTCCCCGGCAGAGTGAGGACGGTGCTGTGCCCGTATTTGTTCTTTTTCCAGACAGCGCGCTGTTATTCATTTCCTCTTTGGTTTGAGTATCCTCTTGCCAAAGAGCGATTCCAGCAGCTGCACAGCGATCTCGGCTGTTCTGTTTTCATGGTCCAGGATTGGATTGACTTCAACCAGCTCGGCGGAGGTAACTATGCCCGCTTCATGCAGCATCTCCATCGCAAGATGTGCTTCCCGGTATGTCAGGCCCCCCGGAACCGGTGTGCCTGTTCCAGGCGCCTCCCTGGGGTCCAGGACATCGATGTCGAAACTGACGTGAACATCCCTGGTTCCCCTGCGCGCAATATGTATCGCCTGCTCCATCACTTCCGCGATACCCATTTCATCCACTTCCTTCATCGTGTACACAGTTATCTTTGACCTGGAAAGGAGATCATCCTCGCCATTGTCTATGCTCCTGCACCCGATGATGACCGTGTTCTTCTCAAGCGCCTTAGGAGAGATTTTCCTGAAATCGGCCAGTCGCGGGAGGCCCTTGCCCAGTATGGCAGCAAGGGCCATGCCGTGTACGTTTCCGGAGGGTGTTGTCCTGTGTGTGTTGAAATCGGCATGGGCGTCAATCCATATTATTCCCCTGTCTGTTCCGTGTGGCGCCAGTCCTCCGAACGTGCCGATGGAAACGCTCTGATCCCCTCCTATGACAAGGGGCATCATCTTCTCCGATACGCATACGGATACCTGCTCCGCTATATTGTTGCACATTTTCAGTATGTCAGCAAGATAGCGTGCGTTATCCATGCCATGTCTGGCAGTAGACCTGTCCGGGCCAGTCACGTTGCCAAAGTCGAAAATCTGGTGGCCCAGGTCTGAGAGTCGATCAATGAGGCCGGCTATGCGCATGGCGGTCGGCCCCATATCCACTCCTCTTCTCTTCTGTCCGAGATCCATCGGAACGCCGATAATTCCTATTTTCATGTACATCACCATGAGCCGGCAAGGTTGAAGTTCTCACGCCTGAATGCCATAAGCACTGCAGGCAGATGGTTGGTTAGTACGCATGCCTTCTTATTTCTTGAGGTATGTGGCAAAGAACTTCAGCACACGCTCCCATGCATCGTTTGCCGCTTCCTCGGTGTAGTTGCGGCCGGTGTCGTTGAAAAACGCGTGTGCTGCCCCTTTATAAACAACCATCTCAAAGATCTTGTCGTATTCTACCAGCGCCTTCACAAGTTCATGAAGATGCTCGTTGATTCTTCTGTCCAATGCACCGTACAGGCCCAGGATGGGTCCGTTGATGTTTACCACACGTTCCAGAGGCTCGGGATTCTGGCCGTAGAAAATCACGGATGCCGCGGTCTTGCCCGTGCATGCAAGTTCTGCCGACATGGCGCCACCGAAGCAGAAACCGGCACTGCCGATCTTTCCCCGCGACACATTCTCTCTGGCGTTCAGAAAATCCACCCCTGCAGAAAGCTCTTCTGCGAGCTTCTGCCTTGGCAGGCTGAACATCGAACCCATCAGTGACTGTATGACATCTCTTTTGTCCTCATCGTATTTTGAGAGTGATGCCTGTACGAACTCCATGTCCCTCTGTTTTTCTGGCGGAAGTGACATGAAGAATTTCATCGTCATGCCGATATTCTCTTCCGTCATGCCACGCGGGGCGTATCCGCTCGAGAACAGATGAGGTGCGAGCACCACGTACCCATGTCTCGAAAGCCTGTCTGCAACACTCATTATGTGTTTGTTCAGGCCGAATATTTCGTGCACAAGCACTATCGCAGGGAACCTGCCTTCCGGTACCGGTTCCGCGAGATATGCGTCTATCTGCCCGGTGGCACCGCTGTATTTTACCATCTGTCCGTTTGTTCTTAACCCGCTCATTGTCCCGCCCCTGTCTTGTGGCCTTCACAAGGTCTTCATCCGTAATAGCTTTGACCTTTGCGCTTAATAACCTTCCCGGCGTTTCCGGGATTAAATTTATTTAGCCGCGATGCCAATTATATAATTCGTATATCGACTGTAATTGCAGGAGGCGGACCGGTTAAGTCGTGAGGCCGTTACACAGCCGGCTGTCACGGCTTATCGGGTTCGGGCCATTCTGAATGAGGACTGCTGGAGGGCGGAGATGGCAAAATACGTTCTGGTTTCGGACGCAACGCTGAATTACGATTACAGGAACTTCCCGCTGCTTGATTTCCTTTCATGTGCTCCATCCGATATTCTTCCCGAGATATTCTACAATTATCTGAAAGGGGAAAGTTCGCCG
>DAHXLZ010000294.1 GCA_027365715.1 Methanomassiliicoccales archaeon
GAGGAGCTTGATGCCGAGATGAAAGAGCTTGGCGCTGGCGCTGATGGTGCATCCGGTCCCGGGCTTGGTGACGAAGTTGAAAAGATTCTCGACAAACTCTAAGCATGTAATGCCCCGGTTAATCCTGAGAATGAGCCAGAACCTTCTCTTCAGATCGCCTCTCCTCACGGGCGATGGACTCTCCCCTGCCTGGGGATGCAGCCGAACGGACATCAAGAGCACTCAGCACAATTACACCCGAAACTATTGAAAGCGAGGAGAAAGCAAAATCCGCGAAATAGCCGGATATCTCAGTAACCAGGCCCGCGATCAGAGCGCCGGAAATTGCACCGACTCCGAATGATGAATTATACAGCCCTATTGCTTCACCCCTGGTATGCGGACCGGCCATTCCGGCAACAATGGACTGCCCAGTAACACTTATCACAGCCCAGCAGATGCCCATTGCCGCATTCAGTCCAAGCATGGCCAGAAAAACTTCTGCTCCGGTGTGAAGAAACAGCGGAAACAGAAAGAATGAAGGGATGAGCAGGACACGGGCAACAAGGGCGGCGGATTGCAATCTCTTTTCACCTATGATTGATGAAAACTTTGACACACTGCCGTAGGTGAGCGTCGAAACAAGCGAACTGCCGATGTAGATTGCAAACACAGATGGTTCCCGGATGAGGAATCTTGGTCCGAGGTAATCAACAAGATAATTCGGGTATACGGCATAAAAACTGGTGAATCCAGTAGACATGAGAATGGTGACGAGATAGTAGAGCATGAGCCTCCGGCTGACTTCGGCTCTTTCCCCCGATGAGGGTGTGGCGAGTCTCACAAACGAACCTATCCGTGACGGCAGATATTTGGCTCTTTCATTCAAGCCCAGAGGAACCGACGCGATTGAATTCCAGCGATTCGTCCTGTGCTTTTCATGAATATCTCCGTTACCGCCGCCCTCCCCTATCAGGAAGAATGCGAGGGCGGTTCCTGCGAGTGCTATGATGCCCACAACCGAGAAGAAGAATCGCATGTCGATGACTGTTGAGGGTACTGCTTCGAACCAGAGAGCGCCAAACAGCAGACCTGCCAGGTAACCGGCACCGCCTAGTTTGCTGAACCTGCCAAGCATTCTGGACCACAGCTCGCGAGGCGTTTGTTCCATAAGCAGTGCCGTAGCAGCGGGAGCGCTTGCAGTGTACAGCAGGCCCAGAAGGAAATTGGCTATGAAAAACATCAGGAAATTAACACTGAATGCCATGACCAGCATGGCTATCGCAAGACCTGCAAATCCTTCAACAATAAAGAGCCGTCTCTTATGCAGATGGTCGGAAAGGTTGCCCCAGATTATGAATGCGGGAATGGATGCGACGGAGGTGGCTGCGGTCACGAGACCAACCTGTATTATTGTGCCAGAAAATGCAACTACGAGGAACAATGGAATGAGCGGCGCGGTTCCACCATTCGGCACATTTGTCAGAAAAAATGAATAAAACCAGCTGTAGCCTTTAGAGTCAGAGCTCACCGTTCCCATCCATTTCCCAGTCAGATCATGCCCCTTATTTATTGGTTGCTTCATCATCCAGGGCAAGATTTACGTACCCTCACGAAGCGTTACGGAAGCGGGGTGAATGCATGGCTGCCTGTTGTATGATACCGATGCTGGCAAACGACCCGTTTGCATGCACCGGTTAGGAGAAATATCGAATTGTGCCGTGTAGTGACCCTGCGCCGGAATGGACAGTTCGCTGCCTGGCAGTCCCTGCACATTTCGACAGGATATGACGCACACGTTTTAATTACAATGAGAATTAACAGTGGGCAATGCCGCTTTTCCTGCTCAGATATGCCGAGATAGGACTCAAAAGTGAAAGGGTGAGAAGGAGATTCATCAAAACACTCATTGAAAACATAGAGAACGTTTTCCTCAGCACCGGAATTGAGTGCATCATTTCTTCTGACAGGGGCAGGATTTATGTCCTCTCCGACAGAGCCGTTGAAAGCAAGGATATCGTTTCGCGCACATTCGGAATCGCCTCTTTCAGTGAAGTCACCGAAGCACCGGTGAGCCTTGAAGAGCTTGTTTCGTCGGTTTCCAATTATGCTTCGCAGTTACTGAAAAAGGGATGTACGTTTGCGGTGAGGGCGCGGCGCTCTGGTGGACAGAAGTACACCAGCATGGAACTGGCCAGGGAAGCAGGCTCGCGCATTATGCAGGATCATCCGGCACTCGAACTGAAGGTCTCCCTTGATGACCCTGAGGTTGAGATATTCGTCGAAGCAAGAGATAAGGCAGCGTATATCTACGGCGGCTCTGAAGAGGGACCCGGTGGATTGCCAATGGGCACTCAGGGCAAGGTTGCCTGTCTTGTTGAAAAGAGCGACGATATCGTCATTCCCTGGATGATGATGAGAAGGGGATGCAGTGTAATCGTCGGAAGCAGCCCGGATGCCGATATGAAACCGATTGTGAAATGGAATCCGGCGATAGAGATTGTGCATATTGAAGGGATGGAGCAGCTGCTGTCACTGGCGGCGCAGAATCAATGTTCAGGCATAGCACTGAATCATGAAAAGCTGATTCAAACCGGCAGTATGGCAGAAAAATCAGGTTTCGCATTTTTCTACCCGACGTCAGGAATGACTGCAGGCGAACTGCAGGCACTGCTCGCAAGGATACGCTGACTACTTTCCCTGCCTGTCGTTTGCCCTTATTGAGGGCCTGACTTTTTCAACACCCTTCCCCTTCCAGCGCAGACCTCTTCCCCTCTTTCCCGCGGACGTCAGGCCGCGGAAAGCTCTGCTGGAGTGGGTTTGATTCGACAGCCAGTTGAGATTCCTGTCACTCTGGACGGAGGGATTGTAAGGGTCAACGAGTATTACTTCGTACCACTTGTGCATGCCATCCTGGCCCACATGATATGAATTGAGAACCTCCATGTTTGGGTATCTCTTTCCAACCCTCTCCTCCGCTATTCTCTGTGTGTTCTTCTTCATGGTTATGCGGAGTATGCCCTTTCTCTTTGCCCTTCGCCCCTTGGCTATGTGCCTCTTCCTGAGGCCCCCCCTGCGGACTCTGACTCTAACGAGTGTCACGCCCTGCTTGGCTTTGTAGCCCAGAGATCGTGCCCTGTCGAGTCTGGTTGGATGCTCAATGGTCCTGTAATTCTCTTCTTTGCGCCATTTTATCAGCCGTTCCCATTCTGTCCTTCCGATGACTTTACTGAAACTGTTCTTCCTGTAAGAGCCTATATGGGAGTACATGCTGGTCCCTCTGCCATATTTTAATTTGATGACTGGCGGCATTTCCTGCGCGAGTTGTGAAACCGGGCCCGCAGGCGGCCGCGTGGTTGTTTTCCTGGCAGTTCCGCTGCCTGCTGAACCAGTCTTTTTCCGTGCAGTCTTTTTCTTAGGCGTTTTCACCCTTACGGGTTTTTCCACTTCAGCTGCCGCTGCGTCTTCGTCCGGTTTTGGCGCAGCCTTCTTCCAGCTCTTCTTCTCTTTCGATGAAGCGGCCTTTTCTGTTTTCGCACTAACGCCGGCCTTCTCGTGCTTTACGGCCCTGGCTGGCCTGGATTTCTTCTGAGGACATTCAGACGCGAACCTTTTTCATGCGTGAGCTCAAACCTATTTCAACGCAGATGCAGGTCCGGGCACATGGCGGATGAACATCCGG